>JAGRGH010000027.1 GCA_020445605.1 Chromatiales bacterium | reverse complement strand
GCGCCTTGGTGCGCTCGTCGGCCATCTTGAGGAACAGCAGATAGGTGAGCTGCTCGACATAGTCGCCATACGACATGCCGTCGTCGCGCAGGACGTTGCAGTAGTTCCAGAGTTTTTGGACGATGGTCGAGCTGTTCACTTCATTGGCCCCAGGGCATCCACTTCAACCGCCAGGCGATCCGTCGCCGCGAGCAGGTCGCTCACCAGTTGCTCGTCGACTTCCATCTGCCCCTCGTACTCGGCCCGGTTGCGTCGCTCATGGCAGAGCGTGAGCACGCGCCAGATCTCGGGCCCAAGCCCGAGTGTATGCGCCAGACACTGAAACACCAGGTAGCGCTTGTCCGAACGGTAGCCATGCCAGCGCAGAGCCGCCAGCGCAAAGGCATGGGCCGCGTTGTAGGCCAGATCGAACCGACTCTCGATGGACAGCGCCGGGTTTCGCGCATCGGCCAGACGCGCCTTCGCCGAGCGAACCAGACCATCAAACTCCCGCTGGTCGCCCGGTTCGCTTTTCAGCTGCCGCGTCTTGACCAGGTTATCCAGCTTGGTCGAGGTCATCTTCCGTACCGATCAGAAAAATCTTCGGCTGCTCCAGCACCCTGCGCACAAACGCATTCCCGTCCGTCCGCTTGAGTGCGAAGTCGGCAGGTGTGTAGAGCGTGGGACTCACGGTTCTACCGAGCATCGCCTCTGTCTCGGCCAATCGTGCCACCAGTTCCGTGTAGCTGAGGCTTGGCGAAATCACCAGGAGATCGATATCGCTGCTCGCCGTGTCACTAGCCTTCGCCACGGAACCGTACACGAACGCCACCGAAACCCGCTCGGCCAGGTCCGCGAGCGCCGCACGCAGCACGTCCGCCAGACCGAAGGTCTTCTGCACGATGCCGCGCAGCTCTTCGAAGATCGGTGCCGCGCGATTGGCCTGGTAGTGCTTCTGATTGCCGATCCGCGTCACGCTCAGCAGGCCGACTGTGGTGAGCTTTTCCAGCTCGCGCTGGACGGACCCGATTCCAACGCCGGCGAAGCGGACGATTTCGTTCGCGTAGAACGTCCGTTCGGGATTCCCGAACAGGAGTGCCAGCACCTGCCGCTGGGTCTTGGAAAACAGGGCGTCGCCCAGCCCGGGACTCGTCTTGCTCATCGTTTCGATCGAACCCATAATAGGAACGATAACACCCATTATGAGAATGAACAACCGCCCCAACCCGTAGGTCGGGTTAGCGCAGCGTAACCCGACGGAGTTCTTACGCCTCGCCCCCGTAGGTCGGTAACCCGACAAAAACCCTTCACTCACCGCCCACCCCTGCCAAATCCACCCCACCCGCGCCCCAATCCGCCGGGTAAACACCGGCTTTCACATGCCGGCGGAAACTGGAATACGGCCAATCCCACGCGGCGGCCACGTAACCGTGCTTCACCGGATTGAATTGGATGTAATCCACGTGCCGGGCGTAATCGCCTTCATCCCGCAACCGATGCTCCCAATAGCGATGCTGCCACACCGCCTGTTCCCCTCTGGCCTGCCGGGACGCATCGGGGTGCGAGCGAAACGCCGGATCGCAATGTTTGGTGAACCACGTCTTGATCAGACGCCAGCGGGTCGCGAAATCGTGATCACCTTCCGGCAGCGACCAGATGCAGTGCAGATGATCCGGCAGCACCACGACCGCATCCATCCCGAACGGCCGGGACAAGCGCACCGCCCGGAACGCCTGCCGCAGGGTGGCAACCGCGTCCGCCGATTGCAGCAGCGGGCGCCGTCCCTCGGTCACAAGCGTGAAGAAGAACGAACCGCCGGGAGCGAACGCGCGTCGGTAGCGCATGGGGGATTGTTGTCGGGTTACGCTCCGCTAACCCGACCTACGATTCGCCCGCGACGTAGTCGTCGCGGGGCTCGGCGACCATGGGCCAGTCGGTTTCGCCCGCCGGACAATCTCGCGTAGGTCGGGTTAGCGGAGCGTAACCCGACAAAGTTCTTTCGCCACCCCCCGTAGGTCGGGTTAGCGCAGCGTAACCCGACTCCCCGGAAAAGGCGCTTTGCGTAGGTCGGGTTAGCGCAGCGTAACCCGACGCCCCGGAAAAGGCCCGGCTCAGGATGGATTGGCGCAGGCGCTCGGCGCGCTGGAGGTTGGCGTCCACCTGAGCCTCGGTTTCGCGCAGGAGGGAGAGGCGGCGATCGAGGGTAAACAGGTGACCGTGCCAACTGCCGAGCGGGCTGGCTTCTTCCAGCGGAGTCGGCGAAACGCCGGCCAGCCTGGCAGCCAGTTTCTGCGAGCAATGAATAATCACGCTGTGGTCTGGAAAATGCTCTGCGACTTGTTGAAGATCAGCCCGAGCAGGCCCTTCTGGTTGCCCAGCGCCTCAAGGGCGTGGTGGGTGAGGCGGAAAAAGACCGAAGTCCAGTGGACTTCGGTTCCGCCGAACGCCCGAGGCAGGAGCCGAGGGCTGGGTTTTCGTGCGAGCACAGGACAGCGCGAGCCTGAAAACTGATCGAAAAGCTCGTCGCCGTCCTTCTTGATGAGGCTCGGCCAGCCGTACTGTTCCGGCACCGGGCTCTTCTGGTTGTACGGCGCCCTGGTGCGCTCGTCGGCCATCTTGAGGAACAGCAGATAAGTGAGCTGCTCGACGTAGTCGCCATACGACATGCCGTCGTCGCGCAGGACGTTGCAGTAGTTCCAGAGTTTTTGGACGATGCTTGCGGTATTCATGCCTTCTTTCCATGCTCGATCTGGTCCAGTTTCGCCTCGAGCGCAACGACTAGTCCGTCGAATGCGCCCCGTTTATGGACATTTAGTGCCTTGCCAGGATTCGCAGCAACCAGATCGGCAATATCGTTCTTGATTTGGCCCTCGACCTTGGAACTCCAGACCTTGCCTTGGTGTTCAAAGGCAGCCCTAACACGATCGGACCATTTCTTCTTCCCCTTGGATTTCGGAGACGCAAGCGACGCGCCATATTTGTTCCTGATGAATTCGGAGTAAATGCTCTCGTCCAGCATATCTTCGAACTCCGATTCATCTAGTCCTGGGCAGATAACATGTGTCACATCCGCTGGCGTTGACAGCCCTTCGTTTAGGGCTTTATCGAAGGCGGTCAAGCCGGCTTTGTCATGGTCAAGAAACGAATGACAGTTGCACAACGTTTCCCTAAGTTGGCTCAACTTGTAGCTGAGATTGGTGCCACCCCCCAAGGTATCGATTGCGATGAACCCTGTTTGAAGTGCGGTGCCGATTCGCTTTGAACCGACAGGCAAGAGGGCCGCGAGCGCCCGGCGATCTTCTTCTCCCTCGACTACCAAAGCGATTTCCGCGTTTCGCAGATTGTCGGATGCTCGTACTCCAAGGGTATTCCTAAGCTCCTCAACGGTCTTGGCGGGGCTGGCCTTTTTGTTGTTAACCAAGATATTCGACTTGAGGTTAGTACGATCCACAAAGAGAGGGCAGTGCGTAGTCAAGATAACCTGGTGTTGTTCACTTAGGTCGTCGAGAACTTGTCTTAGTTGATGAATTCCGCGTGGATGAAGGTGCGATTCAGGTTCCTCAATCGCGAGTACCAACTGACGTCCAGATCCGCTTGAATGCGACGCATGTTTCATCAAGCTCAATGCGGCTAGACTTTGAACTCCATCACCCTTCTTATCCAAGGCCGTTGCTGTCCCATCATCGATGACAATTTCACAAGTCCTTCGCAGTGCTCGGTATCGAGCGTCTTGGGCGATTTGAACTGTTACATCCTTAACGTTGGGAAGAAATTCCTTGAGAGTCGCTTTTATGCTTGCAGCAATCTGCTCCAGCACTGGTTTCTGCAAGTCTGCTAGTGCCTCCAGCGCAGCCGCATAGGCAGCCTGAGTTTCAATTTGCAATAGTTCTCGATCCACAAGGTCATTAACGATCTGCGTGGCCGCAGTCGCTGTTCGCACCGCAGGAATGTAGGCAATGTTGATGTGCCGAGCGACGAATCTGGCAATGACTTGTGCCTTGCTGGTTAAGGTTGTGCCACCCTTTCCCTGCTTCAGCACAATCAGCTTTGATTCCCCTGCACCGAACCGTAATTGAATTGGGAGCGTGCCGTTCAGGTTGCTCTTTACTTCAGTCCGGAACTCTTCAATCTCCGGCCCTGAAAGACGAAACTCAAGTTCAAAAACGGTTTCCCCATCGGGTGATTTGCTTTGGTGCGACATAGGAAAGTCTCGGCCCCAATCGAATATGTCGCGGGATCGAACGACTGAAGTAATTCGGTCCTGTCGCAGTCGTACACCACCAAGTGACGCCAAGAATTGCAACGAAGCTACCAGCGCGCGAAGGATATTTGACTTCCCCTCATTGTTCGGCCCAATCAACACTGTTGGGCGCCGAATTGGAAGTTTGTAGGCGCTGGTGATGCTGCGGTAATTGGAGACAGAGAATGAGACAATTTCCATAGCGTCAAATCCTTACCAAGGGCCCTGTGTCTTGCCGTGAAAATGCACGACCCAAAATCGAGTTCCGCAATACCTGCGTCCGCTTGAGCGTGGCCTCAAATTCGCCTTCGGCTTCGCAGGTGACGGAGAGCAGGTGGTCGATTTCGGAGACAATGCGGTGTTGTTCAGCCAAAGGTGGCAACGGAACCGGGATTAGTTCAATTCTGAACAGCGCCAGCTTTGCTTGTGTTGTTGCGATTGTCGATTCTGATATGCGGACAATACCGGTGGGAGAAGACAGCCAGTAGACGAGATACATTGGAGCGTCGTGAACTAACTCGGTAATCTTCGCTGCATTCTCGGTGAGATTTGCTCCGTTAAGGTGTTCCGGAACTCGCCCCACTAAGCCGATGGAACCCGCAATCGAGATGTAAATATCGTCAGACGTGATCGTGTAACGCGCGATCTCTTTTTGTGTTTCCTCTTTCAAGTACTGTAGCTCTGAAGTCCTCACACCGTGGCCTTCAAAGTCCGTAACCCGGATGTACGGATATGACGTTCTTCCTTCCGCATACGTGTGGCCTGCCGGCAGTCTCTTTCCACCCTTCACTGCGCCCAACTGCCCCACGGACGCCCACACCCAACCCTCCGGCAATTCGGGCAGGTCGGCGGTGTCGGGCGCGACGGGTTCTTTGTATTTGCCCTTGCCTTGCCCCTGGCTGCGGCGGGTTTCGAGGATGCGTTGCAGGAGTTGTTCGCCGGTTTCATAGCTGCGGCCTTCACGTCGCGCAATCTCGGCTTCGGTTTCGACGAGGCGGCCTTCGACGGCGGTTTTGAGGACGGCGGCTTTGTAGCGCTTGAGGTTGGCCTTGACGCGCTTGAGGTTGGCGACGGCTTCGTCGAGGCGGGAGAATTGCTTTTCGATTTCCGCGACGATGCGTTTTTGTTGGTCGAGGGGCGCGACGGGAATTTCGAAATCACCGATGTTTTCAAGCGACAAATTGGCGCGACCTACTCCGACAATCTGCTTTAGTGCCGTCTTCTGGATTGCGTCGGATCTCAGGTAGTGAAAGAGATACTTGTGATCAAGCGCGCCCTCTTTCAACCGGACTATTGCGAGCGCTTGGTTCGTATTAGCTGGCAAATCCAAGGGGCGCAATAAACCTACGCGTCCTATCGTCCCGGCGATTGAAAACAAAATATCGCGATCCTTCAGTATCGATCTTTTCAAGAATTGGTGCGTATCGGAATCGATATAGTTTGTCGTACTGGATGCGATGCCGTCGCTGTCGATATTCTCGGCCTTTATAAAACGGATGCCTTCTGTTGTGTATTGGTATCCGTAGCTGGTCGGCGTACTACCCTTCGTGATTCGCTCACACAGGTCTTTGAGCTTCACAAGCTCCCAGTTTGTCGTCGCTTCCATGCTCATGCCGCCAACGTCTCGTTCAATTCTTCAATCATCGCGCTCAGCTTGTCACCGAACAATTGATGCACTTTGCCGAGGCCGCCTGCTTGGACGAACGGCGCGTAGTTGAAGTCGTCCGGCTCAATGCCCAGATTCGCCGCGATGTGGTCGCGGATCATTTCCAACCATCGCCGCTGCTCCTCGGTGAATCTCTTACCGCTGCCTTCCTGACTCGCCAGCCACGACTTGAAATTGGCATTGACGCGCTCGGGAAACGGGATGAGTTCGTTGTCCTGGTGGATGGCGAAGCGCACCAGTGAGACGAGGTCCGTCAGGATGCGGCGGCCGGAGGCGCCTTTGACCTTGCTCTTTTCGAGCGCGGCGTAGGCGTTCCACAGTTGCGACTCGTTCCAGAGATAAGGCGGCTTTTCGATCCGGTCTGCGAGCTCCTTCACGGCCTCGAAGGTGAGGCGGTGGCGGTAGGGCCGGCTGTAGAGCACCTGCAGGGCGGTGATTTCGTCCTTGTTGTCGGCAATGAACTGCTCGAAGGACTGGACCATGCCGCGGGCGCGATCGAGGGCGTCCTGCGAGAAGCCGGCTTCGAGGACTTGGTCGGCGCTGACGGTGTCGATGACGACTTCGTTATTCCTTTTTATTTCGTCGATGGCTTTGCGTAGCTTGTCGTCGTAGAAGGGTTTGATGGCTTCCTGGATGACCTTGTGCCGGGCGGCGGCCAGGGCAGGTTCCGGGATGGGCTGGTCGTCGCCGGGGGCTAGCCCCAAGTCCACCTTGGCCTGTTCGATGTGGCGGTCCGGGTCGAGGGCGGCGATGATGCGGTGGCTGAGCTGCTTGACGCTCAGGCCGCCGGAGAGGGCGCGGATTTGCTGGTCGTCCTCCGCGCTCATGCGGTGTTCCATGCGGGCCAATCTTCCGGCAAGCGACGAGAGCACGTCGTCTTCGGTGTTGCCGAAGGCGACGGCCTGCATGAGCTTTTCGAAGCTTACGGTGGGCTTCTGCTCCATGGGGCGGGAGTCGGTCTTGTCCTGCTCGCAGACGCCGACGGCATCGACGATGACGAAGTGGTCCTTGGCCTTGGCATCGGGGGTGACGCTTTGCAGGTCGTCGGGCTTGATGACGCGCACGCCGCGGCCTTTCATCTGCTCGAAGAAGGCGCGGGATTTGACGGCGCGCATGAACATGACGACTTCCACCGCCTTGATGTCGGTGCCGGTGGCGATCATGTCCACCGTGACGGCGACTCTGGGCATGGGGCTGGTGCGGAATTCGTTGATGAGGTCTTTGGGTTTCGCGCCGGTGGTGCGGTAAGTGATCTTCTGGGCGAAGTCGTTGCCCTTGCCGAATTCCTCGCGCACGATTTCGACGATGTTTTCGGCGTGGGCGTCGTCCTTGGCGAAGATGAGGGTCTTGGGCACCCACTCGCGGCCGGGGAAGATTTCGGTGAACAGCTTGTCGCGATAGGTCTGGATGATCTTGCGGATCTGGTCCGGGGCGACCACGTCGCGGTCGAGCTGGTTGGGGTCGTAGCTGAAGTCGTCGTCGAGCTGTTCCCAGCGCTTTTTACGCGTATCGCGCTCCATGACCTGCACGGCGTAGCCGGACTCGACCTTGGAGCCTTGTTCGGTGATGGCGGTGCGGATGCGGTAGACGTCGTAGTTGACGTTGACGCCGTCGGCAACGGCCATTTCGTGGTTGTATTCCATCACCAGGTTCTGGTTGAAGAAGCCGAAGGTCTGCTTGCTGGGCGTGGCGGTGAGGCCGATGAGGTAGGCGTCGAAGTATTCCAGCACCTGCGCCCAGAGCTTGTAGATGGAGCGGTGGCATTCGTCGGTGACGATGATGTCGAAGCTCTCGATTGGAATGCTCGGGTTGTATTCGATGGGCTCGGGCTGCTTGAACAGGCCGCCGAGCTGGTCCACCGATTCCTCGTCCAGTTCTTCCGGCAGGTCTTTGCCCTTGAGCATGGAGAACATGCGCTGAATGGTGCAGATGCAGACGCGCGCGGTGGTGTCCAGCGTGTTGCTGGAGAGGCGCTGGACGATGTATTCCTCGGTGAACTTGAAGTTGTTGTAGGGCGAGGCGTATTGCTGGAATTCCTTGAGCGTTTGATCACCGAGGTTGCCGCGGTCGACCAGAAACAACACGCGCCGCGGACCGGCGAACTTGATGAGCCGGTAGATGAACGAGATGGCGGTGAAGGTCTTGCCCGAGCCGGTGGCCATCTGGATGAGGGCGCGGGGGCGGTTTTCCTTCAGGGATTGTTCGAGGTTCTCGATGGCCGTGACCTGCGCGGGCCAGAGCCCGGCGGTTTCCAGTGCCGGCATCCGCTGAAGTCGGGCGAGAAAACCGGGCGGCGGTCCGGCCGCATCGCGAATGCCAGTGCCATTGCTGCCCAGCCATTCGGCCAACAGCTCGGGGCGGTGAAACGCGAACAGGCCGCGCGCGCGGGGCTGTGGGTCCAGCGCGCTGGTGAAGCGCGTTTCCACGCCCGTGGATTGATACGCGAACGGCAGCGGACGGCCCCAGGCCGGCAGGGCATCCGGCAGGCCGGCGGTGTATCGGGCGGCCTGTACCTCGACACCGCTGAGGGTGACGCCGGCCTTTTTCGCTTCGATCACGCCGGCCGCGGCGCCGTCGAGATAGAGCAGGTAGTCGGCGAAGCCATGGCCCGACTTGAGCGGGAACTCGCGGACCGCGACGCCGCGTTTGGCATGGATGTTGGCTTCCGAGGCGTCCTGCACCTGCCAGCCGGCCTGCCCCAGCAGCTTGTCGATGATTTCTCTGGCGTCCGCTTCCGGATTGGTCATTCTTCTAGGCGAGGCGGGTGCCGCGTTCCCCTGGCGACCGTTTGTGGTGCAGGAATGTTAGCCCATCGCCGCGGGCTTGGGTGCCAACACTGAGCTAGCCATACACATCGTCATGACTGCCGATGTCGAGCAGCAGAATCTCATGTTCGAGTATTTGCAGCGTGAGTGTGATTCGGTAGCTGTAGGTCAGGCGGATGGCCTGTAGGCCACGCAGTTTTCCCGAAAGTGGGTGGAGCCGCAGGCTGGGATCGAAAGGGTCAGCGCTGAGCTTTTCAAGTGTTTCGGCCAGGTGGGGGCGGAGATCCGGGTGCCGGCTCAGAAACTTGCGCGCACGGCGGTCGAAGCCCGCGGTCGTGGCGAGCGTCCAGCTCATTCGGCGGAGCGATCGAGATGCTCGAGCAGATCTTCAACGCTGGTGTGCCGGGTGACGCGGCCGGCCTTGGCGTCTTCAAGCGAGGCTCGGATGCGGCCGAGCGCGGCTTCTTCCTGGGCCTGCAGTAGTTCCTGATAGTTCTCTTCTGTCAGCACCACGTACTGCGGGAGATTGTTCTTGATGACATGCACAGGCCCGCGGGCCAGCGCATCGTCTACGGCAGCGATGCCGCGACGCTTGATTTCCTGGGCTGGAATGATATTCATGGCACTTGTCAGTACTGATTTAGGTGCCAATTTAAGCGCTAAATTGAGTTCTCCGCAAGGCAGTCCCTGCTCCCATCAGGCTGCTCGGTGGCAAGGATTGGCTTCGAGGCGCCTTGGTCTGGCGTCAGGGTGAGGGTTCTGCCAGCAGGCCTTCGATGGCGGCGAGTGCGGCGGTTTCTTCCCAGTCGATGCCGCCGGCGACCGCAAAGCGGATGCGGCCGGTCTTGTCGAGCAGGTAGCTGGTCGGGAACGCGAACACGCGCCAGCGATGCGGTTCGGCTTGGTCGGGGTCGACGAGCACCGGGAAGTTCACGGGGTGGCGTTCCAGAAACGCGCGGATGTCGGCCGGGTTCTCGCCGAGGTTCACGGCGAGGATCGCGAAGCCCTGCGCGCGCAGCCGTTCCTGCACGCGGGCCATGGACGGAATCTCGTGCACGCAGGGCGGGCACCAGCTGGCCCAGAAGTTCAGCAGCACGACGCGACCGCGGTAGTCGGCGAGGTCCTGCGTGTTGCCGTCGAGGTCCGGCCGCGAGAGACCGGGGTTTTCCAGCGCGCCGCGATAGGGCAGCAGCACGCGCGTCGGGGCGGCCGGCGATGCCGCGGGCGAATGCGTGGCGGCGACCGTCGCCGTTGGCCGTGAAGGCGGCGCGGCCGGCGTGCTCGCCGCGAGCCGGGGCAGGGCGCGGGTGATGCGTGCCGCGAGTTCCGCCCCGAGCGCGGCTTCCGTCGGTGTCGCATCCGGGCGGAAGAAAAACCGGTCGCGGGCATCGGCCAGCCGCTCCAGCCACACGGGCGCGCCGCCGGCCGCGAAGGCGTCGGCCAGTTCCGCGGCGCGCAGGCGCATGACGGAACGTTCCGGCACGAACAGGAACACGGGCAGGGTCGTGAAATTCACCGCCGGCGCGAACACGCCGGGCTCGCCCGGGGCCGGGGTCTGTTCGAACAGGTTCGGCGAGACGAGCAGGGCGCCGGCCGGGGCGTTCTGCGCGGACAGCTGCGCGAGGGATTCCAGCAGCACGACGCCGGCGCGGTCATTGGTGGCGACGAACACCCGCGCGCCGGTCGCGCGGCGCATCTCGGCGATCAGCGTCGCGATGGATTCGCGGTTCCACTGGTCCAGCGCGTTCGCGCCGGGTTCGACGAACCAGCTCTGCTGCGGATCCAGCACCCAGGTCTCGACGCCGCGCGCGGCAAGGTCGTCGGCGATGCTGTCGAGCTGCGGGCCGGTGCCATATTCGGAGGCAATCCACAGCAGTACATTGGGGCCGCTGGCGGCGTGACGTTCGACGACGAGTTCGTCGTGCCCGGGGATGGAAACGGGATCGGCGCAGGCAAGCGGTGATGCGAGCGCGAGTGCCTGCAGCCAGTGCCAGCGCGGGCGGTGTCCGCGACGCGAATCAGAAACCGGATTGTCCGCCGCGGTGGCCGTGACGAGACCGCGCGCTGATTCCGGCCGGGTTTACTTCGCCGGGGCGGTTGGCGGCGTTTCGCCGGGCTTCATGACCGGCACGCCCTGGAAGCTGCCACCTTTCCACTTCGTTTTTGCACACGGCGGCAGGAAGAAATCCTCGCGCAGGTGGAAGCGCTGGTCGAAACGGCCGTCGCAGTCGCTGTCGACAATCACGTGGTTGTTGTCGACGTCCATGAGCCGCACCGGCTGGTCGATCACTGCCCAGGCCCAGGTGTTCTCGCCGTAGGTGTAGCGAATGATCTTGCGGCCGATCTCGTTTTTGTAGTGCACCTGGCCGGATTCGAGTTCGCCATCGTTGTCGCCGTCCACACCCTTGGTGCCGACGGCGTTGTACTTTTGCTCGTCGGGGGCGGGCGCCTTGTAGCTGCCCGTTTCGACGGCCATGCTGGAAAATGCCAGCAACGCGGTGGCGATGGCTGCGCCCAGGGCGTGGATCTTCGCGTTCGTTGTCTTGTTCATACGGTTATTCTGCTACGGAACCGGAGGGCATCGCCATGGAACACACCGTTCCCGAGAAGTTCCGTCTCACGGACGGCCGCGCGATCGCGCTGGCCGCGTTCGGGGCCCCCGATGGTCTGCCGACGGCATATTGCCACGGTTTCCCGGGCTCGCGGCTCGAGGCCGGGCTGCTCGATGCCGCGGCGCGCGCGGCCGGGCTGCGGGTGATCGCGCTGGATCGTCCGGGGCTGGGCGGGTCGGATTTCCAGGCCGGGCGCACGCTTGCGCAGTGGCCGGCGGATGTCGCCGCGGTCATGGACGCCCTCGGCATCGAGCGCTTTCGCGTGCTGGGCCTTTCCGGCGGCGGACCCTACGCGACGGCCTGCGCGGCCGTGCTGGGCCGCCGGGTGGAGCGCCTGTCGCTGGTCTGCCCGCTCGGGCCGCTGGCCGATCCGCACTCGACCGACCGGATGGGCCTGCTGGCCGGCTGGCTGATTGATCTGGCACGCGCGTTTCCGGCGTTTGCGACGGCGAGTTACAGCCGTATCGTCGGGCCGCTGCTCGGCATGTTTCCGACGCTTGCGCTTTCTATGGTGACCGGCATCGCGCCGCCGGCCGATCGCGAGGTGCTTGCGCGCGAGGACGTGCGCAGCATCGTGCTCGACTCCATGCGCGCGGCGTTTGCCCAGGGCGGCGCGGGTGCCGCGCACGAGTTGCAGGTGTATACGCACGACTGGGGCGTGGATCTGGGTGCGATGACCGTGCCCGTGGATCTGTGGCACGGCGAGGCGGATCGCACCGTGCCGATCGAGATGGCCCATTGGTACGCGCAGGCGCTGCCCGGATGCGCCGCGCATCTGCTGCCGGACGAGGGACATTTCTCGTTGCCGGTGCGCCATGCACCGGCGATCCTCAAGGCGCTCGCCCGGCCGGTGTGAAGCGCTGAACGGTGCGCACTGCGCACCGTTCAGCGGCCTTAACAGGTCGTTGAAAAAGGCCCATCCATGGCCTTTTCAACATCGCAACCGAAAAGCGTGGTTTTCGGTTGCTCGCGAAAATCAAACAGTTGCATGTTCGATTTTCGGACGAGGCGTCCCTGTCTCGCGTTATCAGGCCGTTGAGATGAGAATTTCAACAGCCTGTTAAGCGGTGTTTCAGTCGCGCAGACGCACCAGCGTGCGGCCGGCGTGGTCGCCGTCGAGCAGGCGCTGGAAGGTCGGCATCAGTTCATCGAGCCCGATCTCCTGGCTCACGAGTTCTTCGAGATGACGCGGGGCGTTGGCTCCGGCCAGCCGTGCCCAGACCTTCAGCCGCAGGTCCATCGCGCAGTCGGCGGAGTTGATGCCGATCAGGCTTACGCCGCGCAGGATGAACGGCATAACCGTCGTCGACAGCTGATGCCCGCCGGCGAGCCCGATGGACGCGATCGCGCCCCATGGGTTGGTTGTACGCGTGAGCCAGGCCAGTAGCTCGCCGCCGACGGAATCCACCGCGCCGCCCCAGAGCGCGGCCTCCAGCGGTCGTGTGCCCATGTCGAATTCGCTCGGATGCGCGACGCGTGTCGCGCCGAAACCCCTGAGCTCATCGGCGCGCGTGGTCTTGCGCGTGATTGCAACGGCCTCGTAGCCCGCCTGCGTGAACAGGTCGATCGCGATCGAGCCCACGCCGCCGGTGGCACCGGTGATCGCAATCGGCCCGTGCGCGGGTGTGAGCCCGATCATTTCCATGCGTTCGAGCGCAAGACCGGCGGTGAATCCGGCCGTGCCTAGGATCATGGCCGTGCGCGCGGTCATGCCTTCGGGCATTGCGACGACCCAGTCGCCGGGCACGCGAGCATAGCGGCTGTAACCGCCGTCGTGGGTCTGGCTGAGCCCGTAGCCGGTGACGATGACGGGTTGGCCTGCGCTGAATCGCTTGTCGGCCGACTCGACGACGGTGCCGGCGAGATCGATGCCCCCGATCAGCGGAAAGCGGCGCAGGATTTTGCCTCTGCCGGTGCCTGCGAGCGCGTCCTTGTAGTTGATCGACGACCAGTCGACGCGGATGAGCACGGCATCCTCGCCGAGCTGATCGATGGTCGTCGGTTCGACGCCGGCACGCCCCTTGTCGTCGTGGATTCGAAACGCGGGAAACGCCGGGATCTTCGTCATTTTTTTATTCCGCCTCGGGTCAGGGATTTCGGGTCGAGCAGACGCTGGAGTTCCTCGCGCGCGAGATCGGTCTCCTCGCAGGCCACGTCGATCAGTGGCCGGCCTTCGGCGTATGCGCGTTTGGCGATGCGCGCACCGCGTTCGTAGCCGATGATGCGGTTCAGTGCCGTCACCAGCATTGGGTTGCGTTCGACCGAGCGCGCGAGCGTCTTCTCGTTGATGCGCAGCCCCGCAATCGCCAGGTCCGCAAGCGCCGTCGCGGCGTTCGCGAGCAGTTCAATCGACTGTAGCAGGTTATAGCCGATCACCGGCAGCATGACGTTGAGCTGAAAGTTGCCGGACTGACCGGCGACCGTGATGGTGGCGTCGTTGCCGATGACCTGCGCGCCGACCATCGCGACCGCTTCGGGAATCACCGGGTTGACCTTGCCGGGCATGATGCTCGAACCCGGTTGCAGCGCGGGCAAGCTGATCTCGCCGAGCCCGGCGAGCGGACCGGAGTTCATCCAGCGCAGATCGTTGGCGATCTTCATCAGGCTCACCGCGACGACCTTGAGCTGTCCCGAAAGCTCCACGGATGCGTCCTGCGCGCCGAGTGCCTCGAAGAAATTCAGGTTCGATGCGAACTCGATTCCCGTGCGTTCGCTGAGACGCTCGCATACGCGCGCGCCGAATTCCGGATGGGCGTTGATGCCGGTGCCGATGGCCGTTCCGCCCTGCGCGAGCGTCGAGATGCGCATCAGCGTGCCGCGCAGGCGTTCGCTTGCAAGCCGCACCTGGCAGCCCCAGCCCGAGAATTCCTGGCCGACGGTCAGGGGCATCGCGTCCATGAGGTGTGTGCGCCCGGTCTTGACCAGATCGCTGTAATCGTTTGCGCGCCGGTAGATCGTGTCGCGCAGGTGGTCCAGTGCCGGAATCAGCGTGCGCTGCAATGCCAGTGTTGCGGCGAGATGGATGGCGCTCGGGATCGTGTCGTTGGAACTCTGTCCCAGATTGACATGGTCGTTCGAATGCACGGGCCGGCCGAGCCGTTCACTGGCCAGGTTCGCGATGACCTCGTTCGCGTTCATGTTCCAGGAGGTGCCCGAGCCGGTCTGAAACACGTCGACCGGGAACTGCGCGTCGTGTTCGCCGTTGGCGACCGCGTCGGCGGATGCCTCGATCGCTCCGGCTTTGTCGACTGCAAGCAGTTCGAGCTGCGCGTTCACATGCGCCGCGGCGCCCTTGATCAGACCCAGTCCCTCGATCAGGCCGCGCGGAATCCGCAGATCCGAGATGCGGAAGTTGTCGATCGCGCGCTGGGTCTGCGCGCCATAGCGTGCGCTGGCCGGCAGGGTGACGCTGCCGAGTGAGTCGTGTTCCGTACGCCGCGTTGCGTCGGACATGTTCGTGATCGCTACAGATCCAGCAGCAGCCGCGCCGGATCCTCGATCGAGTCCTTGATGTGGACCAGGAAGCGCACGGCCTCCGCACCGTCGATCAGGCGATGGTCGTAGCTCAGCGCCAGATACATGATCGGCCGCACGACGATCTGGCCGTCGACGACGACGGGTCGCTCACGAGTCGCGTGCATGCCGAGAATGGCGCTTTGCGGCGGATTGAGGATCGGCGTGGAAAGCATCGAGCCGAACACGCCACCGTTGGTGATCGTGAACGTTCCGCCGGCGAGGTCTTCGTAGCTCAGCGAACCATCGCGCGCGCGAGTGGCGAAGTCACCGATGCCGCGTTCGATGTCGGCGAGTGACATGCGGTCGGCATCGCGCAGCACCGGCACGACCAGGCCGCGTTCGGTCGATACCGCGACACCGATGTCGTAGAAACCGTGATAGACGATGTCCGGGCCGTCGATCGATGCATTCACGGCCGGAAATGCGCGCAGCGCCTCGCTTGCCGCGCGCACGAACATCGACATGAAGCCGAGCTTCACGCCATGGCGTTTCTCGAAGGCGTCGCGATGGCGCTTGCGCAGTTCCATCAGCGCGAGCATGTCGACCTCGTTGAACGTCGTCAGCATGGCGGTGGACTGTTTCGCGTCGAGCAGACGTTCGGCGATGCGCGCGCGCAGCCGCGTCATCGGCACGCGCTCGGAGGGCCGTTCACCGGTGGCACGCGCGCCGCTGAGATCGCCGGCGAGAATGCGGCCGTGCTTGCCGCTGCCCTGGACGCTGGACGGATCGACGCCCTGTTCGCGCATCTGCCGGCGCACCGACGGGCTCGCATTTGCAGCGGATTGCGCGCCGGTTGTTGCAGCGGGTGTGGTTTCGGCCGGCGGCATGGACGCCGTTGCGGCCGGTTTGGCAGGCTTTTCGCTGCTGTCGGCTGCCGCGCCGGGCGCCGCTTCGATGGCTTCGCCGGTTTCCTCGATCAGTGCAATGACGGCATTGGCCTGGACGGTTGCGCCGACCTCGACGCGAAGTTCGTGCACCGTGCCGCTGACCGGTGCCGGCAGTTCCAGCACGACCTTGTCGGTCTCCAGATCGGCCAGGTTCTCGCCGCGTTCCACGCGATCGCCAACGGCTTTGTGCCACTCGGCGAGTGTCGCATCAGCGACCGACTCGGGAAGCGTCGGTACGCGTACTTCGGTGCTCATTCAGGGTCTCCTGCGATTGAGTTCCGGCGCGATCTCGCCGGTAAGGGCCTGTTCGACCAGCGCATCGCGCTGCGCGGCGTGTGCCTTGCTGTAACCGGTGGCCGGCGACGCGGCCGCGGGGCGTCCCGCGTAGAACAATCGACGACCGGCCTGCAGCGGCTTGTAGAAGCGATGCTTGATCTGGTCCCAGTAGCCCTGATTCTGCGGCTCGTCCTGACACCAGATGAGTTTTTCGACGCCGCCATAGCGGGCCATGATGCGGTCGAATGCCTCGTGCGGAAACGGATACAGCTGTTCGATGCGGATGATCGGCACGTCGTCGATCCCGCGCGCCTCGCGCGCCTCGATCAGGTCGAAGTACACACGGCCGCTGCAGAACACCAGATGGCGCGCGCGCGCCGGATCGATCTGCGTCGTCTCGTCGATGACGGTCTGAAACTCGCCGTCGGTGAGTTCGCTGACCGGCGAAGTACAGCGCTTGTGCCGCAGCAGACTCTTGCCGGTCAGCACGATCAGCGGATGTCGAAACGGGCGCAGCATCTGCCGGCGCAGCATGTGAAACACCTGCGCGGGTGTGCTGGGCTGGCAGAGCTGAATGTTGTGCTCGGCGCACAGCTGCATGTAGCGCTCGGGGCGTGCCGAGGAGTGTTCCGGGCCCTGGCCTTCATAGCCATGCGGCAGCAGCATGACCAGTCCGCACAGACGGCCCCATTTCGCTTCACCGGAACTGATGAACTGGTCGATGACGACCTGCGCACCGTTGGCGAAGTCGCCGAACTGCGCCTCCCAGAGCACCAGCGTGTGCGGATCGGCGGTGGCGTAGCCGTACTCGAATCCGAGCACGGCCTCTTCGGAGAGCAGCGAGTCGATGATGCGATAGATCACCCGATCATGCTGGAACTGCCACAGTGGTACGTGCGGCTTGCCGGTCTTCTGGTCGTAGATCACCGCGTGGCGATGGAAGAACGTGCCGCGACCGCTGTCCTGTCCCGACAGGCGAATGCCGTAACCTTCATCGAGCAGTGTCGCGTAGGCGAGCGTTTCGGCCATGCCCCAGTCGACTTCGCGTTCGCCGGCAAGCATTTCCGTGCGATCGGACCAGATGCGCTCGACGCGCGGATGCAGCCGAAAGCAGTCGGGCAGCGCGAGAACGCGCTTGCCGAGTTCGCGAACATGCCCGGCATCGACGCCGGTGTTCGCGCTGATGGTCCACGGCACGTCCAGATACGGCTTCCAGTTGATGCCACACTCGCGCGGTTGGTCGATCACCGGCCGCGAGACGAGTTCGCCGCGATCGAGTGCATCGCGGTACTCGCGCACCATCTGCTCGCCGTCTTCGCGTGGCAGATCGCCGGATTCGGCCAGCCGCGCGGCATAGATTTCGCGTACGGTTGGATGCGTGCGAATCTTGCGGTACATCACCGGCTGCGTGACCGCGGGTTCGTCGGCCTCGTTGTGGCCGTGGCGCCGGTAGCAGACCAGATCGATCAGCACGTCGCTGTTGAAGGTGTTGCAGTAGTCCAGTGCGATGCGTGTGACGAACAGCACGGCTTCGGGATCGTCACCGTTCACATGGAAGATTGGCGCCTGCACCATCTTCGCGACATCCGTGCAGTAGGCCGTGGAACGTGCGTTGTAGGGGTCGGAGGTCGTGAACCCGATCTGGTTGTTCACGACGATGTGCACGGTGCCGCCGACCTTGTAGCCATGGGTCTGCGACATGTTCAGGGTTTCCATGACCACACCCTGTCCGGCGAACGCCGCATCGCCATGAATCAGTACCGGCAGAACCTCCAGGTGGGTCATGTCGCCGCGGCAGTCCTGGCGTGCGCGCACCGAGCCGAGCACGACCGGGTTGACGATCTCCAGATGCGAGGGGTTGAACGCGAGCGCCAGATGCACCGGCCCGCCCGGGGTGTCCACGGCAGACGAAAAGCCCATGTGGTATTTCACGTCGCCGGAGCCGTTGGCCGAGCCGTTGCGGCCTTCGAACTCGTCGAAGATCGTCGCCGGCGATTTGCCAAGGATGTTGACCAGCACGTTCAGCCGCCCGCGGTGCGCCATGCCGATGACGATCTCGCGCACGCCCTGCGTGCCGGCGCGCTGGATCAGTTCGTCGAGCAGCGGGATCAGCGACTCGCCGCCTTCGAGCGAGAAGCGCTTCTGACCGACGTAGCGGTTGTGCAGGTAGCGCTCGATGCCCTCGGCCGCCGTGAGCCGGTCGAGGATCCAGCGACGGCCGGCCGCGTCGATGTCCAGACGCGCCCGGGGACCCTCGAGCCGCGCCTGCAGCCAGCGTTTCTGCTCGGTGTCGGTGATGTGCATGTACTCCGAGCCGATCGTGCCGGAGTAGACCTCGCGGACGATCTCCAGAATCTCGCGCAGCGGCAGCCGGTCGGGCGCCACCAGCGAGCCGGTGTTGAAGGTGCTGGCGAGGTCGGCGTCGGTCAGGCCGTGGAAGTTTGGGTCGAGATCGAGCACGCACTCGGTCGGCGCGAGGTTCAGCGGATCGACGTTCGCGCAGCGGTGCCCGCGCACGCGGTGGGCGTTGATGAGCTGCAGGACGCGCGTCTGGCGGGCGGCGAGGTCATCATCGTCCGCCGCTGCCGGTGCCGGCGCGTGGCGCGGCGGATGCAGGTAACGGGCGCGGATCTCCGAGTGAACAGGCTCTGGACCGGTCGCACCGTTGCGCGCGAACCGGGCGAAGTGCTCGCGCCACTGCGGGGAAACGCTGGCCGGATCGGCCAGGAATCGCTCGTAGAGTGCCTCGATCCACGCGGCGTTTGCTGCGGAATAGCCGGATTGCGGCCGCAGGCGCTCGACGGGGTTGCTCATGGGCAGGCCTTTTCGTTCGTGCTTTTCCAAACCATAGAGCGGCTTGCGGATGTTTTCCAATAATTCGTGTGAATATTCAGGATTGACCCTGATCGTCCGTCCGGGGTTCGCGAATCCGGATTTTGGGCGACGTCGGACTGTGTCCGGGCGCCCCGAGGCGGTCACGGTCCGAACGGGCGGCCTTGCCAGAAATGGCCGTTTTGAGCTAGAGTCGCCCCATGGCTCATTCCACGTCCAACCCGGCGCATCCCGAAGCGTTCCCCCGCGCGTCGGTCGGGCGTGTCCGCCTGCCTCTCCTGCTCGAATCGCTGCTCCTGCTGCCCGGCTAGGGCAGGCAGCGATACCCTGGCGAGGGCAAACGCGTATCTCCCTGGTGTGATTTTGGCCCGGCCTCGTTTTGAGGGCCGGGCTCCCTTATTTGCCCGGAGCAGGACATGGCCACCGATCGTTTGATCATTTTTGACACGACCTTGCGTGACGGGGAGCAGAGCCCCGGCGCGTCGATGACGCGCGACGAGAAGGTCCGTATCGCCCGAGCCCTCGAAAAGATGCGCGTCGACGTCATCGAGGCCGGCTTTCCGATTGCCAGCCACGGCGATTTCGAGTCCGTGCAGGCCGTCGCCCGCGCGGTGCAGGACTCGACCGTCTGCGGCCTCGCGCGCGCCACCGATGCCGACATCGACCGCGCCGGCGAGGCGCTGGCGGATGCGAAATCCGCACGCATCCATACGTTCATCGCAACTTCGCCGATCCATATGAAGATGAAGCTGCGCATGGAGCCCGACGAGGTCGTCGAGCGCGCCGTGGCGGCCGTCCGCCGTGCACGTCGCTACACCGACAATGTCGAGTTCTCGCCGGAGGACGCCGGACGCTCGGAGACGGACTTTCTCTGCCGCGTACTCGAGGCGGTCATCGACGCCGGTGCGCGCACGGTCAACATCCCGGACACGGTCGGCTACAACGTTCCCCAGCAGTTCGGCGCACTGATCGGCACGCTCATCGAGCGGGTGCCGAATTCGGACAAGGCGGTGTTTTCCGTGCACTGTCACAACGACCTCGGGCTGGCCGTGGCGAACTCGCTGTCGGCGGTGCTTGCCGGGGCGCGCCAGGTCGAGTGCACGATCAACGGCCTTGGCGAGCGCGCGGGCAACGCGGCGCTCGAGGAGATCGTCATGGCCGTTCGCACGCGTCGCGACATCTTCGAGTGCGACACGACGCTGGACACGACCCAGATCGTCAACTGTTCGCGGCTGGTCTCGACGATCACGGGCTTTCCGGTGCAGCCGAACAAGGCGATTGTCGGCGCAAATGCCTTTGCGCATGAGTCCGGGATCCACCAGGACGGCGTGCTCAAACACCGCCAGACCTACGAAATCATGAGCGCAGAAGACGTCGGCTGGACGGCGAACCGCATCGTGCTCGGCAAGCATTCCGGGCGCAATGCGTTTCGCACGCGCCTGGCCGAGCTCGGTGTCGAGTTCGAGGGCGAGGAAGAACTCAACGCGGCGTTTGCCCGGTTCAAGGATCTGGCCGACCGCAAGCACGAGATCTTCGACGAGGACTTGCAGGCCCTGGTCAGCGAAGCGGGCGTCGAGACCGAAAACGAACAGGTGCGTTTCGTGTCTTTGAAGGCCGCGGTCGAGACCGGCGAGGTGCCGCGCGCGGGCGTGACCCTGTGGCTCGACGACGGCGAGCGCAGCGCGGACGCCGAGGGCAGCGGCCCGGTCGATGCCGCATTCAAGGCGATCGAGGCCATCGTGCCCAGCGGCTCGACGCTGAAGCTGTATTCGGTCAATGCGATCACCAGCGGCACCGATGCCCAGGGCGAGGTCACGGTCCGCCTGGAAAAGGACGGCCGGATCGTCAACGGGCAGGGCGCGGACACCGACATCATCACGGCCTCGGCAAAGGCCTATGTGAACGCAATCAATAAGGTGTTGGCGCCGGCCGAGCGGGCCCATCCGCAGGCTGCGGACGTCTGACCGGGCGCCCGGGGAGCGACCGGTGGTCTGGAACGCGCGCAGTACCCGGCTTCTGGATGCGATGGGCATCCAGCGCTGGGTGCCGCGTGAGCCCGTTCGCGATTCGAATTCCGGGCTGGATCACGGCACCACGTCGCCTGCTTCGGTCGCGGCGAGAGCGTCCGTCACGCGCGAGCGCCCAACGCCGGCCGATGACTGGTCCGGGCTTGAGTCGCAGGTCGCGCAATGCACGGCCTGCGGACTGCACTCCGGGCGCACCCGCAGCGTGTTCGGCGTGGGCAACCGCCGGGCGGACTGGCTGGTCGTGGGTGAGGCCCCGGGTTTCGAGGAAGACCGGCGCGGCGAGCCGTTCGTCGGCCCGGCCGGGAAACTACTCGATGCCATGCTCGCGGCGCTCGGGCTGGATCGCTCGCGGGTCTATATCGCCAACATCGTGAAGTGTCGGCCGCCGGACAATCGCGACCCGCGCCCGGAGGAGTCGGCCGCGTGTGCCGGTTATCTCGCGCGCCAGATCGAGTGGATCGCCCCCAGGGTGATTCTGGCGGTCGGGCGGGTGTCCGCCCAGAGCCTGTTGGAGACCGACCAGAGCGTCGGGCGGCTGCGCGGGCGTGTTCATCGTCATGCAGCCAGCGGTATCCCGGTGGTCGTCAGCTACCATCCGGCCTACCTGCTGCGTCAGCCGGCTGAAAAGCGCAAGTCCTGGCAAGACCTCCTGCTCGCCGCGCAGGTGCTGCGCGGGGTCTCCGGTCGCGCGGAGTCGGCATGAGTGCCGAACCGTCGGGCGCGGCGCACGGTGGGCGTCGGCCTGCCTCAGCCGTCGCCCCCGGGCGTGATCGCCCCGCCGGCGCGTCGCCGGCAAGCATTCGGGCGATGACGGCTGCCGATGTCTCGCAGGTCGCGCGTAACGATGCGGCCGGATATGAGTTTCCCTGGTCCGAACGCATCTTTGCAGACTGTCTGGATGCCGGGTACCAAAGCCTTGTGCTTGAGGACGGTTCGGGTCTGATCGGTCACGGCATCATTGCGGTCGCCGCCGGCGAAGCGCATGTCCTGAACCTCTGTGTGGTGCCGGCGGCTCGGCGTCGCGGTCACGCGCGTCGGCTCCTCGGCGAGATGCTCCAGCGCGCCGCCGGCGCCGGTGCGCGGCGGGTGTTCCTGGAGGTACGGGCCTCCAACATCGGCGCGCTCGCGCTGTACTGGCGGATCGGGATGCGTATCATTGGCCGCCGCGACGGGTACTACCCGGCCGCTGGCGGGCGCGAAGATGGTCTGGTCCTGACGTTGGACATGAACCTTCCGCAGGAATCCCACGGTCTGACTGAATAGTCCAACGACGCAGGCCCGGTGCATGGCCCGAGCGCGGTTGACGCCCTGTGCCGGGTGGGATTGCATGGCGACTGGCCGAATCCCTAGGGCCTGATCTCACTGCGCCAGGCGTAGTGTGAACAGGCCCTGGCTAGACCGGATGTCCCGCGACACTCATTCATTTAAATGGAGGCCTTTGCCTTGACCAGCTATATGCGCAGCATCTTTCCGTCCGGTTCTTCGCTTGTGATTGCCCTGACGCTGGCGGCGGTCTTCCTGGCGGCCGGTTGTGAGAATCGGCCAGACACCGAGATTGTCGCCGAGCGCGCCCTGGAGCGCTGGCAGGCCAAGGTCGCTGGCGAGTTTGAGAAGGTCTGGGATTTCCAGTCGCCGGCATACCGGGCCTCGCACAACAAAACGACATTTATCGCGGCTGCGGCCCCCGGGCCGGCCGTGAGCTGGGATGGCGCCGAAATTCTTAGCGTAAGCCCGATCGAGGGCGAGCCGGATCTCATGAATGTGCTCTTGGGGGTGAGTTACACGGCCAAGGTCCCCGGCGTAAAGCCGATCCCGTCGCATCGCCAGATTGCCGAGCGCTGGAGCCGGATTGACGGCGACTGGTGGTACCAGGGCCTACGCGAGTGAGAGCGTTGTAAATGCGCACCAGTCGCGCTGACGCTGTGGCGTATCCGGTCACAACCGTGGCAATTTGCACAAAAATCCCTTGACATTCGCGGGCGGGGCGGTATCCTTTCGCATCAAGCCGAGGCGGCGGCATCGGTCTGCGCCCCGTCCACGGGTGTTCGGGTCGTGATTCGGTGCATCTGGCCTGCGCCAGTAATGCAGCGGATTGCCGGGTTCGCAAACCCTGGGTTTCCAGGCTTCCAACGGTCATTCGGGCCTGAAATGGCGTTGAAATGGTCCTGTTCGGATTGCTTGTAAAGCCGGGCGCGGGCCGATAAACTACGTCGCGAGATTGTGAGCTTCGGGTTGCTTTTTCTCGCAAACTACTTCGAGACAGGAGAACGCTGATAATGAGCAGTGAATTCAAAATGAACAAGCTTGCAGCCGCGCTGGGGGTAGCCTTGGCGGCCGGCTCGGGCACGCAAGTCGCGCAGGCGGTCAACGTCGCGCAGGACGGCATCGGTGAAGTGCTGTTGTATCCGATCTACACGGTTCGCAACGGTTTCGACACCTATCTGAACATCGTCAACACCGGCGAAGACACGGTGATGTTCAAGATCCACTTCCTCGAGGGTGAGAACTCCCGCGAGTGTCTGGACTTTAACGTCATTCTGTCTCCGTACGACGTGTGGACGGCCACGATTTCTTATGACGCTGACGTGACCGGCCCGGCCGGTGGCGGTATCGTCAAGACGCGTGACCATTCCTGCACGGCCCCGGTCCTTGGTCTTCTTCCGGACCCGCTGGGTATCGGCGATCTGCGTGGTCAGCAGTTCTTCTGGAACGACTTCACGGGCGCGCGCAACGACACCGGCACGCAGGATCTTGACCGCTGCCGCGTTGGCTACGTCGAGGTCATCGAAATGGGTGTCAGCCCGACCCCGAACGAAGACATCATGGGCACGGTCGCGTACAACGCCTACCACATCAACAAGACGGGTGGAAACAAGGGCGTTCCGCGCAACTGTAACGCCATTGTCAGCGCGTTCAACAGCAACCTCGGTGGCATCCAGGACGAGTTCAACGAGCCTGAGAATGTCCTGATGGGTTCCGGCACGCTGATCAACGTCGACAGCGGCAAGGCGTCGGCCATCAATCCGACCGTGTTGGCGAACTTCTACAACCCGGACATCGGCAGCGACTTCCTCGACGGCGCGTCGTCGAATGACCTCGTGAACCTGCCGGCCAGCTTGGCTCCGTTCCTGGATCAGGTCGAGCCGGCCAACGCGCAGGCCCTGTTCAACAGTGCCGGCACCTCGAACTTCCGGTTCGACAACAACTTCGCTCGCGATGTCGAGGCGGTGGCCGCGATCCTGGCGGGTACGGCTGTGCTGAACCAGTTCGACACCTTCGAAGGCACGAACGCGCAGACCGACTGGGCCGTGACGTTCCCGACCAAGAACTTCTTCGTCGACACGGCATTCTTCGGTGGCAATCCGGATCCGTTCGAGTTCAAGTTCCAGGGTGACGGCGACGGCAACGGTCTGTCCTGCGTGACGGTCGACTTCCGCTACTTCGACCGCGAAGAGCTTGAGCCGGACGTTCCGCCGGATCTCGGCTTCTCGCCGCCGCAGCCGGGCACGCCGCCGAGCTCGATCTGCTATGAGGTCAACATTCTGACCTTCAATAACAGCGATCTTCTCGGTGAGCTGGCAACCGGCAACCTGGGTGCGAACGTCAACACGAAGACGATCGTGACCGACCTGACCCAGGGCTGGATGCGTCTCGAGTTCGTCAACGCTGGCCAGTTCCCGTCGGTTGACGGCACCCTCCCGATCCAGGGTGATCTGACTTGGCGCGGTCTGCCGGTCATCGGTGGTGCGTTCCAGTCGCTCGAGAACGGCGTGAGCCTGATCGGTAACGTGCTGAACTACATGTGGTACATCCCGCACGGTGTTGAGCGCGATATCAGCCCGTACGTGCTCTAAGACGGGCGTCGGGTAACCGGTCGGGCGGAATTTCCGCCCGACCGGACAAATAAAACGGGGAGTCGTGACCGACTCCTCGTTTTTTTTTTGTAAAAGCTGCAATAATATGCCTGAACCTTGGCTCCACCGTGAGCCTGGGACGACAAAGAGATACCGCCCCTAGGGGCCTCCAAAGCGAGTGAGGCAATGCGCATGACTCCGCGACGTTCACAATTCGCCTATGCCGTATCCGCCTTTGGGCTTGCGGCCCTCATTCCCAGTCTCACGCCAGCGGGGACCTTACAGATCAACGACAGCTCTGGGAGTGTTAGTTGTAGTTACAGCTCGATTAGCGTCAACCCCTCCGGCTCTGTGACCTTGGGTACCACGAGTTGCCTCAGCGGCGGATCGAGCACCTCCAGCAGCAGCGGCGGTAGCACCTCCAGTAGCGGCGGATCGAGCACCTCCAGCAGCAGTGGCGGTAGCACCTCCAGTAGCGGCGGATCGAGCACCTCCAGCAGCAGTAGCGGCGGTTCCAGCGGCGGTTCTAGCGACCCGGGACGCGGTACATGGACGGCCCCGGACGGGACGATTGTCTTCGATCGCGCAAGCTTTGGCGACCGTATGCACATCCCAGGGTGCATTGGCCATTCAGGGCCGGAATACGTCTGCCAGTTCCAGAATACGATCAACGGCACGCAGCAGTACGCCATGCGTATTCCGTTCCTGCATGCCAGTTCGCTGCAACAGATTTCGGTCACGACGAACCAAAGCCTGAGCACCTATGGGACGTTCGATGTCGCCTTTTCGACGACGCCGGGCGACTTCAATCCGCCGGACTTGGGCTGCCATGCGGAACAGACGGTGCTTCAGACCACCAGCTTCGTTGATGCGTCGCTGAATGCGTCGTTGAGTCGCAAACGCTACTGTTTCATCCCGGCAAACACGATCTTCTACGTGAATGTGAGGATGTCCGGCACCGGCGCATCGACCTGCGGACAGGGCAGTACCTGCCGCGTGATCATCCATAATGGATTCGAGCCGTCCGCAATGGCGCCGATCGGTCAGGTACCGTAAACGCCGACAAAATTTCGGCGAGTGATAAAAAGGGGCGGCACGACCGCCCCTTTTTGTTGTCCGTATATAATTGCCGCCCATTCGGCGTCCCCTCCGGGTTTTCTCAATGACGATAAGAATCGTGAGTCTGCTCCTCTTTGCCTTTTCCGCTTCCGTCGCGCAGGCGGCCGACGTCGTCCTGGTTGACGGGGTGGACGGTTGCCGCCTCACACGAGCCGAAATTCTCCAGGGCCTCATGGCGGAAAAGCCGGAGACGCGCAGCCGCTACGAGGCGGACCCAAACCTACTCCTAAAATTCATCGACGACATGTACAAACGTCGCGCCTTTGTCTGCGAAGCGGAAAGATTGAAGTTGCAGGATCAGGAGAGGGTGTATGCACGGTTGGAGCGCGCGCGCTGGGACATTCTGATCAGTGAAGTTCTACAGAATTTCAATGACGGTGTGGAGTTTCCCGACTTTGAAGCGTCGGCGCGTGAGCAATACGATGCGTATCCGGAACGCTACCGCAATCGTGAACAGATCCGCGTACGGCACATTTTGTTGCGGGCCGGCTCACCGGAATTGGCGGAGAAACGCATGGAGGAAGCGCAGTCGTTGCTAACGGCACTCGATGGCGGCGCAAACTTCGAGGAATTGGCGATGCAGCGATCCGAGGACCAGGCCACTGCACACCGCGGTGGAGTGATGCCCAGTTTCGGCCGCGGGGTCACCGATCCCGATTTTGAGGCTGCCGCCTTTGCATTGACTCAGCCCGGTCAGCGTTCCGCCGTCGTGACCAGCCGGTTTGGTCTGCATATCATCGAACTCGTCGAACGCGACCCCGAGCGGAGAATGCCGTTCTCCGTGGTTCGCGAAGGAATCATCGGCAAGGCGAAGGCGGAATACCTCGCCAAGCAGTCGGAGGTTTACCGGAACGGAATCATCGACCCGACCAAGACCACGCCCCACACCGATGAAATTCTAAAGTTGGTCACCGACATCACCGGTCAGGTGCCAGCAACGGCCGGATCACAACCGGGCGTGGCAAACGGTGCCGCAACAGCTTCTGGTGATGCACCCAGGTGAGGCCGGCGCTGGGGCCTGAACCGTCGGCCGTGCATTGGCGGGGCACTGAGTAATTCAACGTTCCACCGCGATCGCCATCCAACGCCGGCCTGACGAGCGCTTTCACGGTTGCCACCGGATACCGCTGGTTCCTGGACAGTGGCTCTGGCCTACCGTGACCCTACGACTCGAGCGGGATTTCCGACCGCAATGGCTCGGTCCGGAATGTCGCGTGTCACCACGCTACCCGCGCCGACTACGGCGCCAGTGCCGATCTTGCGGCCTTGCAGTACGGTGACTCCGGCACCGAGCCACGCACCGCGACCGATGCTGATGCGCCCGAAGGTCAGTGCATTCTGATTGACTGCTTCATTTGGTCCATAAGGGTCGTGCCCGGCGCTTAACAGTCGGCAGTGGGCGCCGATGATCGCGTGATCGCCGATCACCAGTCCACCCTCGCCCGACAGGTAGGAACCCGCGTTGACGAAGACGTGGTCGCCGATTTGAATGTCGGCGTCCGCGCAATGTCGAAGATCGCCGATCAGAACTCGCACATGCTCGAAGAGGATACAATCGGACCCGAGAACAATCCCGCGATCGGCGGTTGTGTACGGATGCCGGAACACCGAAACGCTCGGATCAATTCGACAGCCCGCGCCGATTCGATCGAACCCCGGCGGAGCGGTCTCGACCACCTTCGGTACCCCTAGAAATTCGTGCAACATAGCCTTTCGCCGCGGATCACCTGGAGCCTGTACAAGGCGCTCACACTGCGCACCATCCAGGCGCGATACCGGGGTTCCATCCTCGGGTTGAGTTGGCTCGTACTCTACCCGCTTGTCCTGCTGGCGATCTATACGCTGGTGTTCGGCGTGATCCTGAAGGCCCGCTGGGGCGGCGCGCAGAACGACAGTCTGCTGGATTTCGCGCTGCATCTTTACTCGGGGCTCCTGCTGTTCAGCTGGTTCGCCGAGGCGGTGACGACCAGCAGTCGCGCGGTGTTGGACAATGATCGATACGTCCGCCAGGTCGTGTTTCCGGTCGAGATGCTGCCGCTGATCTCGGTGTCGGCCGCTGCGGTCTCGTTCCTGTTTGGCCTTGTAGTCCTGTTGCTGGCTGCCGTCGTTTCGGGTCAGCCCATCACCGCCAACTGGGCCGCGATTCCGCTATTGTTGGCGCCTTTTGTTTGCCTGCTTTTCGGGCTGGCCTGGATCGTTGCGGCCCTGTCCGTCTACCTGCGGGATCTGCCGAACCTTGTAAGCTCGGTCATGCCGGCGTTCATGTTTCTCGCGCCGGTCTTCTACTCGCTCGATCTGGTGCCCGAAACGCTGCGCGGCTGGTATTGGCTCAACCCGATCACACACGCAACGGTCTGGCTGCGTGATGCCGTGTTCGCCGAAAAACTACCCCCGCCCGGTGAGTGGCTGATGGTTGCCGTCATCTGCGTGGCCATGGCCGCGTTCGGTCGTTGGCTGTTCCTGAAACTCTCACAGGGGTTCGGAGATGTCATCTGAGCCGCTGGTAATCCGTGCCCACGGGGTGAGCAAATCATACCCGCTCTACGAACGGCCGAGTGATCGACTCAAACAGCTGCTGTTTGGCCGTTGGCGCCGTTTCTATCGTCCACACGTGGCGCTCGAAGGTGTCGATCTAGAGGTACGCCAAGGCCAGACCGTTGGCGTGATCGGTCGCAACGGTGCCGGAAAGTCGACCTTGCTCAAACTGCTGTGCGGAAAATTACAGCCATCCTCTGGAAGGGTGGAGATTCAGGGTCGCGTCGCCGCATTGCTGGAACTGGGCACCGGATTCAACCCGGAGTTTACCGGCCGAGAAAACGTTTACCTCAATGCTGCGATCTTCGGTCTAACTCGGCCTGAGATCGATGCCCGATTCGCGAAGATTGCCGCGTTCGCGGAGCTTGGCGATTTTATCGAACGCCCGGTAAAAACCTATTCCAGTGGCATGATGATGCGTCTGGCGTTCTCGGTTGTCGTTCACGTGGATGCTGACATCCTGGTGATTGACGAATCACTGGCCGTGGGCGACATCTTTTTCGTGCAGAAATGCATGCGATTTCTCAGGGCATTCAGCCAGCGCGGAACCCTGTTGCTGGTGAGTCACTCGATTCCAACGATTGCGAGTCTCTGTGACCAGGTGCTTTTCCTGGACCACGGCCGCATGCGCATGTTTGGCGACGCGAAGACCGTCTGCGAAGCGTATTCGGCGTCCCGTTGGACGGACCTGCCCGAAGACGAGGCGCGCGGCCTGCGCGCGGCGGCGGCGAGAAAGCCGGTCTCGGAACAGGATGCGAGCGCTCCAGTGGTGGCCCCGTCCAACGGCAGCGCGCGAACGGTTGAGAATCGTACGACGGTTCTGGATTCCGCGCAGCGGTTTGGCGTGGGCGGCGCGAAACTCGTATCCGTTGATCTGCGCGTGGATGGGCGTGTCTCGAACTGGTGTGAGGGCGGCGAGCGGGTTGAACTGGAGGTTGCCGCTCGACTCGAAACCGCGGTCGACCGGCCTGTGGTCGGTTTCTATATCAAGGACCGCCGCGGACAGAACCTGTTTGGGGAGAACACGTTTGAAACCGGCTGCCAAACGGGCGCGACCGTTGGCGCAACCGTGCGCGCCCGCTTCGTATTCACCATGCCCGTGTTGCCGGTCGACGAATACCTGTTTGACGTCGCGGTGGGAACCGGCACCCAGGATCGGCCGCTGATTCTCGCTTGGTACCGGGACGTGTTGAAACTGAGCTCAAGAGCCAAGAGTCCGCATCGCGGGCTGGTGGGGATCGCAATGGAGTCCGTTGAACTCGAAGTGGACCCGTCCGGGCCCGCGATCATGCGGTGATACCCGGGATCGAGTAGTCCGACATATACGCGCTGCAACGTTCCTGTACGGTCTCGATTTGCTCGGCGGTCAGTTCGCGCCGCCATGCATCGCGCTCGGGCTGAACTGTGCTCAGGTTCACACTGATGCCACCGGGATCTTCGTTCAGCCACCGAAGGAGACCGCCGAGCACTGGGCCAGCGTCCGCGCATAGATTGCGATAGTCGATCTCGAACACCCGGTCGGCAAAACCGCGCTGGTATTCCCCAACGATCCACCGTGCTTCCAGCCAATGATTGATCGCGGCATTGAGCGGCTGCGCCGGCAGCTGTTCGCCTCGCAGCAGGCTGGCCGTGACATTCAGCGGATCGCGATGCAGATGCACAAAGCGAGCTGCCGGAAACAGGGCACTGATCAACAGTATGCCGTAGACGTTCTGTGGGGTCTTGTCGAACCAGCGTCGATCAGGGCTTCCCTGAGCGGCGAGAAAGGCTGACGCATAGCGCCGCTGCAGGTCACCGCGATCTTGGGCCTGGTCGAACAGTCGCGCAAAGTCGTGCTCGGCGACGCCGTCCATGTTTCGATGGATGCGCAGCACGCTGTCGGCTGCAAAATACGGCGCGTTGAACCGTTCCGAGGCGAAGGGCTCACCCCAACGAAAAAAATGCGTCTCTTCGGGGCAGGCCAGACGAGCGTGGGAGCGCAGCAGGTTGCGCAGCAGTGTGGTACCGGAGCGTACAGACCCGACGATGAAGAAAGGACTGTTGTCGTGTCCGCTCATCGGCTGCGCTCGAACACGAGACATGCGTTGTCATTCCAGGCCCAGGTGAGGTTCGCGCGCCAGAGATCGCGAACGCTGTTTTCCAGTGCATCGATTCGTGCCAAGAGTGCCCCGGTGTCGGTCCCCGACACGTCGGCCGCTAGCGGCGGCGTCGCGGCGAATGGGCCCACCGGATGCGGTCGTTCGCGGTGGCTGTGGTGAAAGGTTCTCAGTCCGATCGCGTTGCCCATCATCTCGATGAGGTCGGGATGATAGAAGCGCACATGTTCCGGGTCGCGCCAGAAACCGAGCAGTTGGGAGCGAATCGATTCCGGATCGGGAAAGACCAGCACCGCCCGGCCACCCGGTGAAAGCACCCGCATCAACCCGCGCAACAACCGTTCGACGACGTCGATCGGCAAATGCTCCACAAAGTGCGAACAAAACACGCGATCGAACCGTCGGTTGGTTTGTTCGAGATAGTCGATCGCATCGCTGTGTTCGACAGGCAGCCCGAGTGAGCGAACGTAACGGACGACGCGATCGTCGCGTTCCACGCCGATGGCGTCGACCCCGCGTGCCAGCAGCAGGCGGACGAATGTGCCGGCGCCGCAGGCGAGATCCAGCGCCGTCGTTCCGGACTCGAAAAATTGCAGCGGCGCGCGATACTGATCGGCCAGTTCGCCCTGGTCGCGCAGCCCGAGTTCATAGAGCGCATAGTCGATGCGCTGAGGGCGGTCCGCATCGTCCGGCCGTGCGAGGCGGCGCCAGAGGTCTGGCAGTGCGCCCGCGGCGGTCGTTACGGTTTCGGCCGCAGCGCCTTCCTCGGCGCCGTGCAGCGACAAGGAGAGATCTCCGTCGAGCCGGTTGCGCTCAATGCAGACCGGCAGTTCGAAAAGCCGCGCGAGGCGCAGGACCTGTTCGGTGATCTCATCGTCGTGCCGAACGTGCAGGCAGTGCGGATGAAATTCGAGCAGATGACGCGTGAGCGGGTTGTTGATCCACGAGGCGTCGATGACATAGATGCCGGGCGGGCGCAGTCGGGCGGTATTGACCTCGATGCCAGGTGCGGATAGCTCGATCGGTTCGAGCGCACGCGCCGCGCGTTCGATGATCGACACGCGCACGCTCCGGTCGGTGTTCGGTTCAGTAGGCATCAGTGGGACATGCGCGAATGTGCCGGGTCATGCATCGACACTCGCCTATAATGACCGCCGGAAAGCGACATGTCCACGAACGAACATTCTTCCTACGACGCGCCGGTAGTAGCGGTGCTGACCTACCATTCGGTGAATGTCGGCCCGCCCGAATACGCACGCAACGACCACGTCGCGCTTGCGACCGACCTGCGCCGGCTGCACGCCGCGGGTTTCCGGTTCGAGCCGCTCGACTCGGTGGTGGACTGGCACTCCGGACTGCGCGAGTTTCCGCGCGACGCGCGGATCGCTGTCATCAGCTTCGATGACGGCGCAACCCTCGATTTCGAGCCGGAAAACTATCCCGGCTTCGGACTACAGCCGGGCTTTGCGGCCGTGCTCCGGGGCTTCCTCGATGAAGTCGGTCCAGCTGTGCAGGCCGGACTGCGTGCGACGGCTTTCGTCATTGCCGATCCGCATACCCGCCGCAGACTCGAAACCCACAACTTCGACGGTCGCCGGTGGCTCGCCGACGACTGGTGGGCACAGGCCGAGGCCGGTGGGCTGATTCGTGTGCAGAATCACTCCTGGGACCACATGCACGCCGTGGCCGACCGCGTCTGTGGGCCCAACGATCGGCGTGGCGATTTTACGGCCGTGGCGAGAGATGCGGACTGCGCCTGCGAGATCGTGCAGGCCGCCCGGTACATCCAGTCCCGAGTCGGCGGCCGCTGGCCGAACCTGTTTGCGTATCCGTTCGGCCATTCTAGCCGTTACCTGCGCGAACACTGGTGGGCGGCCAATCAGCCGCTGCACCGCACCCGCGCCGCCTTCGACACCGCCGGTCGCTGCGTGTCCCGGGCGGACTCGCGCTGGGCACTGCCGCGGCTGGTGTGCGGTGAACACTGGCATTCGCCCGATGAGCTTCTGGAGCGCCTGACCGCCCCATGCTGACGATCGGCTTGGTGACCTTTCACAGCCCCATCGGACCGCTCGCCACCACGCTCGAGAGCCTGCGCCACGCCATCCGGTTCGCGATCGACCGAGGTCAGATCGACCGCGCGCGCCTGTTCTTGATCGACAACTCGGTCAACCCCGACTATCAGCGGCAGCTTGCCGAACTGCTCGGCAAACATTGGGACAGCACGCTCGGCGATTACGAACTTGTGCCGACCGAACGCAATCTCGGCTACGGCGGTGCGCACAACCGGGCGATCCGGCGCGCCGGGGACGGGCCGCACCTGATCCTGAATCCCGATGTCCTGATCGAGCCGACGGCGCTGAGCGCTGGTCTGGAGGTCCTTGCGCGTGAACCGCGGTGGCGGTTGCTCGCACCGGTCGGGCGCACGCCGGCCGGTGCGCATGCGCACCTGAGCAAGGCCATCCCGACCGTGTTCGATCTGTGGTTGCGTGGTTTCGCGCCGCGGCGCTTGCGCGAGCGCTTTGCCGCCCGGCTGGCGCGCTACGAATTGCATGCGCTCGATCGGGAGACCGCGCCGGCCGCCGTGCCGCTCGCCAGCGGCTGTTTCATGCTCGCGCGCGGTCCGGTGCTTCGGGAGATCGGCGGATTCGATCCGAAGTTCTTCATGTATTTCGAGGATTTCGACCTGTCGCTCCGGCTTGGCGCGGTCGGTCAGGTGCCGAACATGCGCATTGTTCACGGTGGTGGGCAGGCCGCGCGCAAGGGCCCGCGTCACCGTTTCTGGTTCGCGCGATCGGCCGTGCGTTTTTTCAATCGCCACGGCTGGCGTTGGTGGTAGCCGCCCGGCCGGGAGAGGGTCGGCCGGGCGGGCCGCCACCGCCTGATAAAATGCGCCAATTCGCCCCGGGCGCCCACGCAGCCGCAGGCCAGTGAAGCTCGCAGATTTCATCAACCGGATTCGCCATCGCTCGGGCGTGTTCATTCACGACGTGGCGATGATCGTGCCCGCGTGGCTCGGCGCCTACTGGCTGCGGTTCAATCTGGGCCCGATTCCCGACAGTTTCTCCAGCGTGGCCTGGGGGGCGCTGCCCGTCGTGCTCGCCGTGCAGGTCATGGCGTTCTGGTATTTCGGACTGTATCGCGGCGTCTGGCGCTTCGCCTCGCTGCCCGATCTCGTTCGCATCGGCAAGGCGGTGCTGACCGGCGTGGTGATCATTGGCGTCACACTGTTTCTGACCGTGCGCGCCAGCGGCGTGCCGCGTTCGGTGTTGCCGCTGTACGCTCTGTTGCTGCTCGTTCTGCTGGGCGGTCCGCGGCTGTTCTACCGCTGGCTCAAGGACCACAAGCTGCGGCTGTCCAGTGGCGAACGCGTGCTGATCGTCGGTGCCGGGCGTGCCGGCGAGCTGCTCGTGCGCGACCTCGTGCGCAATGCACATGATCGCTACCAGCCCATCGCGCTGATCGACGACGACCGCCAGAAGCTCGGCCGGCGCATCCATGACCTGCCGATCGCCGGTGTCACGCGCGACATTCCGGCGCTGGTCCAGAAGCTCGGCATCCAGCTGATCATGATCGCGATTCCGTCGGCGCGCAGCGACCAGATGCGGGCGATTGTCGAGCAGTGCGAGCGCGCCGGCGTGCCGTTCCGGACCCTGCCGGCCGTGGCCGATATGCTCTCGGGCAGCGTCGGCCTGCGCCAGCTTCGCGAAGTGTCGATCGGCGACATCCTCGGACGCGAATCCGTACGGTTCGATCCGGGGCCGGTGTTTGCGGCGCTGGCCGGCAAACGGGTGGTGGTGACGGGCGCGGCCGGCTCGATCGGTTCCGAACTGTGCCGACAGATCGTTGCGGCCGAACCCGAGCTTCTGGTGCTGGTCGACCAGAATGAAAATGGCTTGCACGCCATCTCGATGGATCTCGCCTCGGCGGGTTTTACCGACCGCTGTCGCTGCGAACTCGTCGACATCCGCGACGCGGTGGCGATCGGCGCACTGCTCTACGAGGTCCGCCCGCAGTTTCTGTTCCATGCGGCCGCCTACAAGCACGTACCGCTGCTGGAAGGGCAGGTGTTGCCGGCGGTCGGCAATAACGTGTTGGGGACCGAAGTCGTCGCGCGTGCGGCGCTTGCCGCTGGCGTCGAGCGTTTCGTGCTGATCTCGACCGACAAGGCCGTTGCGCCGGTCAACGTCATGGGCCGCACGAAAAAGGCCGCTGAACTCATCGTGCGCGCGCTACAGGGCCAAAGCGCCACGCGCTTCGTGGTCGTGCGATTCGGCAACGTGCTGAATTCCGCCGGCAGCGTGATCCCGATCTTTCGCGAGCAGATCAGCCGTGGTGGCCCGGTGACCGTCACGCACCCGGACATGGAGCGGTTCTTCATGACCATACCGGAGGCCTGTCACCTGATTCTGCAGGGGGCCACGGTGGCCGAAGGCGGCGAGGTGTTCGTGCTCGACATGGGGCAGCCGATCCGCATTGCCGATCTCGCCGAGCAGATGATCCGCCTGTCCGGGCACGAGCCAGGGCGGGATGTCGAGATCGTCTACACCGGGCTTCGCCCGGGCGAGCGGCTTGGTGAGTCGCTGTTCGAGACGGCCGAGCAGGTTGTCCCAAGCGGGCATTCGAAGATTCTGCTCGCGCGCCCCGCCGCGGCCCCGCCGGACTGGGTGGAAGGCGCGCTCGCGCAGATTCGCGAGGCGGTCAGCGCACGCGACGCCACGCGCGCGGTCGACGCCCTGCAACGGCTCGTCGGACCTGGCGAGCCGGACGTGAACCCCGCCCGCGCGAACGGTGCTCCACTGCGCAGTGCCGGCCGGCGCTGAAACGTGACCCGATCGGTGGCCCGGGCCGGCGAACTCGGGCAGGGTGAGATCGACTGAAACACTCCGCCCGATCGGCCGCGGGCGCCACCCGCGCCTGCGGTCCGGACTTCGAGCCAGATCGGATCTAGCATCTGAAATATGGAACCACCCGTTCCCTGCTGCGCATATTCCTGCCGACGCCTGCTGCTGGCGCTCGTCTGGCTTCTGGCATTGGCCGCGCCGGCGGGCGCACAGGCGAGCTCGGTGGTCGAACTGCCGATCGACTACCTCGCGACGAGCGCCGAACTCGTATTCGAGGGCCGGGTAGTGGGGCAACGCGTCGAGCAGGGCCAACACGCGCGCGACATCTACACCCTCGTAACGTTCGAGGTGCTGGATGTCGTTGCCGGGCGCTGGGCGCAACCGACCATCGACCTCGCCTTCAGCGGCGGTCGGCTCGGACACCTCGCAATGGAAGTCTCCGACATGCGCATCCCGGCGGTCGGCGAGCATGGGGTGTACTTCGTAGAGCGACTCGATCGGCGCCAGGTCAACCCACTGCTGGGCTGGACGCAGGGTCATTTCCTCGTCAGTGCGTCGCCCGGCCAGCGCGGCATCGTGCGCACGGCGGTCGGTCGACCGGTGTTCAGCATCGAGGCGCGCCCGTCCGCAGTTCGGCGCGGGCTCTCGACGGGAACCGCGCCCGGGGTGCTGACCTCGCCCCAGATCGCCGACGAAGCGCCGATGGATGTCGAGACCTTCAAGGCGCGGCTGCGGGAGCTGACAAGGTGAACCGCGTTGCGGGTATTGCGCTGCTGGCCGCCTTGGGTGCGGGATCGAGTGCTGCCTATGAACTGCTTGGCCCGAAATGGCCAACGCCGGCGGCGACCTTTCACGTGAACATCCTGCTCAACCTTGCTGCACTCAGCCCTTCCGGTACCAGCTGGAACGCCGCCTTCGCCCAGGCAGCGGAGAAGTGGAACAGCACGACGAATTTTAGTTTCACCGTCGGCAACTCCAATCCATCGCACCCCTGCGCCGGAACGGGGATTGGAATTCCTGAAGACGGCGGACGCAACGGCGCGGGTTTTTTTCCGACCAACTGCGGCGACTCGTTCGGAAGCTCCACACTGGCGATCACGACGACCTATTTCAATCCATCGAACAACCAAACGCTCGAGACGGACATCGTCTTCAACCAGAACGAGCTGTGGAATGTCTACGATGGCCCTTGGCAGTCGAGCGTGTCGGATTTCCGCCGCGTCGCCGTGCACGAGCTGGGACATGCCCTCGGCTTGGACCATGAGTTTTCTCAGGCTGCGATCATGCGGGCAGTGATCAGCAGCGGGTCGACGGTCATCTCGCCGTTAGCGGATGACCTGAACGGTGTGGCCGCGCTCTTCGGCGAACCGGTCGGTGGATCGTCCTCAAGCTCGTCTTCGAGCTCCTCGTCTGGCGGATCGTCTTCCTCGGGCAGCGGCAGCTCGTCGGGGAGCGCATCGAGTGGTGGTTCATCCTCCGGCGCCAGCAATCCACCGATGCGCCTGAGCGTGGAAGACCCGTTTTCGGGATCGGTCAAGGCCGGCGTGCGCAACCTCAGGGGTTATCTTGTTGCGCTGAATCCGCCGACCCGGCTTTCGCTCTATATCGACGGCGTGTTCCATGGTGATCTTGAACACCATGGACCTCGTCCGGATGTTGGCGATGCCTTTCCTCAATATGCCGGTTCGGGTGAATCAGGATTCAATATTGCGCTGAACTTCGGTGACAACATAGGGCCGGGTGAGCATACGATTCGACTGCTGGCGACCGATAATCTGGGGGGTGTCGAGCAGTTGTTGGTCACCTTCACGGTGGACAGCTTCGACAACCCGTTTGTTTTTGACGATGGTCTCGTCAGCCTCTCGGGTGCGACGGTCACGCATGATTCCAATGACACCATCACGATCCAGAACCTGCTGCACGACGGGCAGCGTTATCGTGTGCGTCTGAAATGGACGCGCCAGACGCAGAACTACGAGGCCATCGAGATCACGCCGCTGCCCTGAGCCTGTTCCGCGGGCGTTGTGCGGCATTTCATGATCGGAAATGGTTCGGGCTTGCGTGCACTCTCCGCCTTTCGACATTTGAACCGGAACATCGATGAAGACGCAGTATCTCGGCCATGTCGTGCTGTACGTTCGCGATCTGCAAAGATCGCTGGCGTTCTATCGTGACCTGCTGGGACTGCGCGCGCTCGGCGAGACCTTCGACGGTCGCGCCTGCATGCTGAGTTCAGGGCGCACGCATCACGAACTGTTGCTGCTGGAGGTCGGCGATGCACCCGGGCCCGCGCGGGGGCGTCGCGTGGGCCTTTATCACATCGGCTGGTGCATTGGTGACAGTGATGCGGAGCTGCGCCAGGCGCGTGATGAACTGGAACGCGCAGGCGTCGTCATCGAGGGCATGTCGGATCACTGGATCAGCCACAGTCTGTATCTGCGCGATCCCGACGGCAACGAGATCGAGCTGTATGTCGATGTGCCGGACTACGACTGGAGCACCCGCACCGAATGGATGAACGATCCGGTGCGGCCGTTGCGTCTGTAATGTCGCGGGGGCGGGCAGGCGGACGAACGGCCCGCTAAATGCAGGGCGTTACCCGCAGGTCGCGCAGACGCGTGCCGTCCGCGTCGAACACGTAGATGCGGCAGTTGTGAAAGTCGGTCGTGGTGACGACCTCGCGATAGGTCCACTTCACGGCGCCGGTGGTCGCGTCCGGTTCGACCAGTGGCACGCGGCCGCGATGGTCGTCGAAGGTGCGCCGCATCGCGCGCCCGACGACGTTGTGCTTTTCCCAGTCGGCCTTGTGGGCACTGAACGACGCGTTGTGGGTCGCGACCTTCGCGGGCAGGCCGTCGAGTTCAACCAGCGCACGCGAGCAGAGGTCTTCAATATCGCCGAGCGTCAGCGCGATCGGTACGCTGATCAGCGACAGGTCCAGCGCCACTCCGGCCTCACGCAGCCGCGATGCGGACGCAACGCAGCTTTCCACGCCCTTGCGCAGGGTGCGCACATCGCGCGCATCGGTCAGGTAATCGGGCGCCAGTACGCTGCCGTCGCTGGCCAGTGCATCGCGCAGCAGCTGCCAGGTCTTGGCAATGCCCGGCGCATAGCGATCCAGGATTCCGAGCGCGTCGATGTTGCGGCTCAGCGCCTCGGCGGTCGGGATCGAATAAGAACGTGCCTGCTCGAGTTCGGCGAACATGACGTCGCATTCGGCGACGACCTGATCGGTCGTGAGCCGGTCGCGCAGCTTCGCGGCAACCTTCGCGAGCCCCGCAGCGTCGCGCTTTTCGAGCAGCGGTTCGAAGGCCCGGTCGAATGCGCTGAGTGCGTCGCGTGCCTCGCCCGTGCACAGGGTGTTGCGCTGTTCACGGGCGCGGGTGATGGTGGCCTCGACACGGTCGACGCGAAAACGCTCGTAGCGGACGCGGCTCTCCGGTGCGGTGCTCATGCATTCGCGCGCCCAGTCGCCATCTACGTAGGCCAGCACCCGGCGTTCGGCCGCGACCAGTCGTTCGATCTGTTCGCTGGGCTCGCGCTGGGGGTAGTCTATGGTCTCTTCGAAGCGGCCGAGCAGCGTGTTGGCCTTCTGCAGGAACTGGTCCATGCAGTCCGCCTGTGCCGCGCCGGACAGCGCGAGCAACGCGGGCACAGCGGCCCATACCGAAGTTGAAGATTGATGCTTGAGCACGCCTGACAAAGACCTTGTTCAGTAGCGAACGAATCTAACACGAGCCCATGCACGCGACCACCGAAGCCAGCACAGAACCCGAAACGTCCCATGGCTTTCGCGAGCTGTATCGCGGCGAACTGACGGCCGCGCGCGGCTGGGACGATCTCGCCCGACTGTGGGCGCGTGTGCGCGAGCGCGATGGCTGGTACGTCTACGCACTGGCGGAGTCGACGCCACACACCCCTGCGACCGCAGCCGATCTGGATCGGTTCCTGACCGAACTCGATGCCCTGCTGCGCGACGAGCACGACGAGCCGTATTGCGGCATCGTCTACGCCGATGACCTTGAATCCCCGAATCTCGTGAAGGTTTACGATCCGGGCAATCTCGGCAAGGTCTGCGGGTATTCGACCGAGCCGATCCCGCCGGGCTGGGTCCTGTCGCGGGTGCCGCCCGAGCCGCTTGCCGGTCAGTCGACCGGTCGCCGCCGGCGCTGGTGGCAGCGACTGTTTGGTTAGGGAAATTCTGAAAAATTCAGAGTTTCCCGCAGCACATGGACGTGCTGCCATTTTCAACGGGTGTAACACGTTGAAAATGAAAGAAAACGAAAAATCGCACTTTTTCGTTTTCGTCGCTCTGTTAATCCAGGATGGATTAATCAGAGCTTCCTTAGGGAAACTCTGAATCGTCCAGCGTTTCCTCGGCGATCGGTCCGGATTTGCGGTTCAGGCAAACAGCCAGAAAAGGAGCAGCCCGAGCACGACACGGTAGGCGACGAACGGTCCCATGCCGACGCGGGCGACGAAGCGCAGGAACAGGTGGATCGTCGAATAGGCGAACACCGCGCTGACCGTGGTCGCGAGCCCGACGGCCGTCCAGTCGACCGTGTGATCGGCCGTCGCGAGCTTAAGGGTCGCGTAACCGCCAGCGAGCGCGATCACCGGTACCGCGAGCAGAAACGAGAAGCGGCTTGCGTTCTCGCGGTCGAGTCCGAGCAGCAGGGCGGCGGTCATGGTGATGCCCGAGCGCGAGGTACCCGGCACCAGCGCGAGGGCCTGCGCGAGTCCGATCAGAATGATCTCGCCCCAGCCGAGACTGGTCAGACTGCGTCCGCCACGCCGCGCATCCGCAAACCACAACACGAGCCCGAAGGCGATCGTTGTGGCCGCGATCACCAGCGGCGAGCGCAGGTTCGCCTCGATCCAGTCGCCAAATACCAGTCCCGCGAGCGCTGCCGGCACGGTCGCAATGCCCAATGCCCAGGCCAGCCGGTGTTCGTCGGTGCCGGACGCGCGCGGCGGCAGCGCCTTGAGCAGCCGCCAGATGGTCGCGCGGAAATACGCCACCACCGCGATCAGCGTGCCCACATGCACGGCCACATCCAGCGCGAGCCCTTGGTCGGGCCAGCCGAGCAGGCGCGGCGCGAGGATCAGGTGCGCCGAACTGGAGATGGGCAGGAATTCCGTGATGCCCTGCACGAGCGCGAGGACGATCGCGTGACTGAGGTCCATGGCGGAGGAGGCGGGTGGAGCGCGGCCGAAATGGCGCGCGCGCAAGCATACCCGGTTAAAGCCTGCCGGCGCGCTTGATGGCGAGGTACTCCCCAACCAGACCGCCGCCGAGTTCGCGCGCGCTGGTGTCCAGACACACGATGCCCGCGGCCCGCAGCCTTTCCATGCGCAATCGGCGCTCGGCCAGGAAATCGAGCACGGCGGCCTGTCGCAGCGCCGCGTTGTGGTCGGTGACCGGGTCGCGCAGGCTGTCGTCGAGTGCCGATTCGCGCAGGTTCGCGAACAACACCAGGTGGCGCTGCGCGACGCGGCGTAGCAGCGAAGCCGCCTCCGGCTGATCGTCCAGGGGCAGGTTGCTGAGGATCACGACCAGGGCCCGCCGTCGCTGGCGGATCAGGAACTCCGCGGCCGCGGCATGCAGGTCGGTCGCGGCGGTGCCGGCGTCCAGGTCATAGGTCGCGTCGATCATCCGGTGCAGCTGCGGCAGTCCCTTCGCCGGCGGCAGCCAGCGCATGTTCGCCGCACCGATCGCCTGCAGGCCCACCGAGTCGCCGTGGCGCAGGGCCACCCAGCCCATGAGCAGCAGTGCGTTGAGCGCCGCGTCGAAGTGGCTGCAATGGCCGTCGCGGGTGCGCATGGTGTGGCCGGTGTCGAGCCAGAACACGATCTGCTGGTCGCGCTCCTCTTCGTACTCGCGGGCGATCAGGCGCTTGACCCGCGCGGTCGCGTTCCAGTCGATCTGGCGCAGCGTGTCGCCGTCGCGGTAGTCGCGCAGCTGGTGAAACTCGAGCCCGGCGCCGCGTCGCCGCGCGCGATGCTGGCCCGGCATGACGTGCAGTCGCGGGCCGGCCAGCGGCGCGGTGCGCACGATTGCGCCAAGGTCCGGCACGACGCGCAGTTCGGCCCCCTGTTCGACCCGGCGCAGGGATCGCCACAGGCGCAGCGGGCTTTCGATGCGCAGATGCAGCGGCCCGAAGCGGGCATCGCCGCGCCGCGTGGCCCGCAGCCCGTAGCGCAGCACGCGCGTGGCGCCGGGCGCGAGCAGCATGGACACGGGCAGCCCCTCGGCCGCGAGTCCCTCGCCGGGGCTGTCATGGACGTCCAAGCGCACTGGCGCGCCGGCCGCGTGGACGAGTTCCACGCGCACCTCGGCGCGGCCGTTCAGCGCGAGTTCGCGGGGCGCGATGCGGCGTACCGCGGGCGTGCGGATGCGTCGCAGTACCAGCGCATCCACGGCCGCCACGGCGGCGATGACGGCCGCCGCCAGCAGCCACCACTCCAGCCATGCGGGTCGGAAACTCACGGCGACCGACGCGGCCAGCCAGACGCCGGCGGTCCAGAGCAGCGGGGCGCCCGGTGCCACCGGTCGGACTCAGCTGCGCGGCGCGTCGGTCTGGCCGATCAGGTCGGCGAGTACCGCGTCCACGCCGCGGCCATCGAGTTCCAGTTCGGCGCTGAGTCGCACGCGATGACGCAGTGCCGGCGCCGCGACCTGCTTGACGTCGTCCGGGGTGACGAAATCGCGGCCATCGACCACGGCCAGTGCACGTGCGGCCCGCACCAGCGCGAGGCTTGCGCGCGGTCCGGCACCGATCGCGATGCCCGGCCAGTCGCGGGTCGCGCGCGCCAGCCGCACGGCGTAGTCCGTCAGTGCCGGGTCGACCGTCGTCGCGACGACCTGCGCGCGCAGGGCGGCGATCTTCGCGGCGTCCAGCACCGGGTGCACGGCGCTCAGATCGAGCTGGTCGCCCAGCGCATCCGCGGTGACGCGCCCGACCAGCGCGACCTCCTCGTCGCGGCCCGGATAGTCGATGTCGATTTTCAGCAGGAAGCGGTCGAGCTGCGCCTCGGGCAGCGGGTAGGTGCCCTCGTGTTCGATCGGGTTCTGGGTCGCGAGCACCATGAACGGTGCCTCCAGCGGCAGGGCCCGGCCTTCGATGGTGACCTGGTACTCCTGCATCACCTCGAGCAGCGCGGCCTGGGTCTTGGCCGGCGCACGGTTGATCTCGTCGGCGAGTACGAAGTTCGCGAACACCGGGCCGCGGCGAATGCGGAAGCGCTCGCTCTTCAGGTCGAAAATCGCGTGGCCGGTGATGTCGCCGGGCATCAGGTCCGGCGTGAACTGGATGCGGGAGTACTGCCCGCCGGCCGCGGTCGCCAGTGCGCGGGCGATGAGGGTCTTGCCGAGACCCGGCACGCCCTCGATCAGTACGTGCCCGCCGGCCAGCAGCGCGACGAGCAGCAGGTCGACGACCGCGGTCTGGCCGATCACCGCCCGGCCGATTTCGCTGCGGACCTCGTCGAGCAGGGCGCGGGCGGCGGCCGGGTCCATGCCGGGATGGGCCGTGTCGTTCATAGGGCGTTCCTCAGGGTTTGCAGGGTGCGGGCGCGCTCGGTCATCTCGGCGGCATTCGCGGGCGCCACGACCGCCAGTGCGCCGGAGACGACATCGGCTGGCAGTCCGCTGGCCGCGGCCAGACGTGCGGCGCGGCGGTCAGGGTCGAGCTTCAGCCAGGCGGGGTGGCGCTGGCGAAGCCGCGCGTGCAGGGCGTCACGGTAGCGGGCGAGCAGATCGGCGCCGAAGCCGAGGCGCCAGTCGAGCCGGGCGCTGGCGTCCAGGTGTTCGAGCAGGCTGCGCCGGGCCAGGGATTGCGCCGCGCGAACCGGCCCGAAGCGCGGTAGCGCGCGCCACAGCCAGAGCCACAGCCACACGGCGAGCGCGACGAACACCGGCCAGGCGTGGATCACCAGCCAGGCCCAGAGCCCGGGGCTCAGCGAGCGATGGCGCAGCCACACGCCGCCCTCGCGCCCGTCGTAGGTCGCCAGCCGGTATAGCCACTGGGCGTGGTCATGCTCGCCGATCCGGGCGTTCGTGAGCATGTCCAGGTCCGAGACCAGCGTGATGCGCCCTTCGCCGTAGTGATATTGCAGCAGGTGCAGCCCTTCGTCGCCGCCCGTGGCCCAGTCGGCGCGGCCGCTCTCGTCATGCAGCACCCGCCACGGGTCGAACTGCACGCGCAGCGGCGGGCCGGCGTCGCCCGGGTCCACGGTCAGGGCGTGCCGGCCGGAAACGCCTTCGTCGGGCTCGCCGGCCCATGCGCCGAGTTCGTCGTAGAACGGTCCGTAGTCCATGTCCGGCGCGGGTTCGGCGATCAGGTGGCCGCCGCGTCCGGCCCATTCCAGCAGGGCCCCGGCCGTGGCGTCCGGCGTGCGTGCATCGATGCGCAGCACCAGCGTCGCCGTCGGCGGCGGCAGGTCGAAAGTGGCGCCGGGGCCGGTGTCGGAGTGTGCGTCCACGTCGAGCCGATGCAGCGTGCGTTCGGCGGCGAGCCACGGGTTGCGCAGGGCCTCGGCCGTGGGCCACTCGTAGTCCCAGTGGCTGCCGTAACGAAAGTTCGTCGTCCACCAGAAGATCAACCCGATCACGCACAGCGTCGCGAGACCGGCCCAGGGCAACCAGCCGTGGGCGCGGCTCATGTCGCGTCGACCTGCGCGGACCAGCTGTCGATCAAGCGACGGACCTCGTCGGGCCCGACCGGGCGGTGCGCCCAGGCCGCGCGCTGGAAACCGGCGGCCAGACCGTCCACGTAGTCTGCGAGCGTCTGCGGGCCCTGCGCGCGAATGGCAGCGCGGGCCTCGCGCTCGGTCGTGGCCGAGTCCAGCGCATAGCCGCGCCGCGCCAGACGCACGATCGCCCCGCCAAACAGCAGCGCGAGCGCGCGCCGGATATCGCCGGTGGCCAACGCCGCGCGGGCCGCCGTAACGATGTCCGGCGGCAGATCACGCAGGGGCCGCGTCATGAAGTCCGGCACGGCGTCGGCCGGCGTGGGGCCCGCGCGCCGCAACGGCCGCCAGCGGCGCCGGAGCTGGATGGCGAGCCAGGCCGCCAGCGCGGCGACGCCGATCCACAGCAGCCATTCGCCGATTCGCGCGACCCACAGACCAACCGATTCAAGCCAGGCCGCGTAGTCGCCGGCATCGTCGAGGTCCACCTCGCCGTCGCGCGCATGCCAGCCGGTGGCGCGATGGCAGCGCCCGAAGGTCGCATCGTCGAGCACGGACTGTGCGGCTTCCTGGAAGCGGTCGGCGGGCTTGGTGATCAGTGGTCCGTCACGGCCACAGCGCAGGGCCTCGGCCGTGGTCTCGAACAGGGATTCGGCGTCCTGCTGGGCGTGTGCCGGCGGTGCCGGCCAGAGCGCGACCGTGACCAGCAGCCCGGCCAGGGTCGCGCTGCCGAGCCGGTTTGCGATCCGCCGCAGTCGCAGTTCGAGATCCCAGGCCTCGAGTTCGGTGCGGCGGTTCAGGTACAGCGCGAACCCGGCCGCGACATAGAACGGCTCGATCGCGCTGACGGCGACGAGATAGAAGACGTTCCAGGCCCAGGCCCAGGCGCCGGTCTCGGTGGCCGTGTCGAACAGCAGGCTGGTCCAGTCGAACCCGTCCGGTTGCGGGGCCAGCCACGCCACTAGCCCGCCGAGGCTCAGGTACAGCGCGGCTTCCAGATGCAGGCAGGCGAGTGTCAGTCCGATCGCCGCACCGGCCGACGGGCCACGTAGCGCGCGAATCCGCGCACGACGCGCCTTGCCACGCTGCTTCTCGAGCTGCCAGATCGGCAGGTGGAAGCTGCGACCCGGATCCAGCCGGCCGAGCGTCAGCGCCCAGACGAGTCCGGGCCGGCGCGCATCGCGTGTGGCCGCCAGCGCGGCCCGCAAGGTCGGCGGGACATCGAACACCGCCGTGGCGACGACCGCGAGCACGCCGCGATCCAGCGCCGGTTTCAGCCACCAGAACAGCGTGATGGCGAGCCAAAGTTGGTCGCGGAACAGCAGGTGCAGCAGGGCGAACAGCGGCAGCGCGAGGGCAAGCCAGACCGCGAAGATCGGCCGCCACCAGCGCTGCACCATGCGCAGCCCGAGGTCCGCGGCCTCCCACGGCGAGCGTGCGCGCAGCTCGATGCTGGCCGCCTCAAACCGCATCGCGGCGCCCGGCCAGTACGAGGTAGGCGACCACCAGCGCCCACAGCGCGGCGCCTGCCGAGTACTTGATCTCGACCGGCAGTGCACCCTTCGATGACCAGAACGCCTCGATGAACGCCGCGACCAGAAACATCAGCGCCGCGCCGTAGATCAGCGGCGCGCTTTCGCCCCCGGCCGCGCGCAGGGCCTCGACCCGGCGCAGGTGGCCGGGGCGGACCAGCGCCGCGCCCAGCCGCAGTCCGGCCGCGCCGCTGATGGCGATCGCCGTCAGCTCGAACGCGCCGTGCCCGATCACGAATCCGAGGAAGTTGTGCATCGCCGCCCCGCTCGTGACGAAGCCCGCGACCGCGCCGATGTAGAACCCGTTGAACAGCAGAAAAAAGATCGTGCCCAGGCCGAACAGCATGCCGCCGGCATAGGTGCGAAAGCCGATCGCGACGTTGTTCCAGATATAGAAGCCGAACATCTCCCAGTCGGAGTCCGACTCGCGCTCGCGTGCCAGCGACTCGCGATCTTCCGAATACAGCTTCTCGAAGCCGTCCGCGGTGTCGGCATCCACGATCAGGTAGATCAGGCCCGGGTCATGGTGCACGGCCGCGGCGATGCCCAGCAGTGGCCCGTAGAACAGCGCCACGGCCAGCCACAGCAGCCGCGCGTGGCGGCGTACGGTGCGCGGAAACTCGTGCGCGACAAACCGCGCGAAATGTGCGCGTGTCGCCGGGCGTGGTCGGTACAGCACGTCATGACCGCGCCGGGCCAGCCCGTGCAGGCGCTCGACCAGCGCGCTGCTGTAGGTGCGCGACCGGGCCAGGGCGAGGTCGTGGGCGATCGCGCGATAGTGCAGCGCGAAGCGGTGGAGTTCGGCCGTCGGCCCGGTCGAACGGCGGGTCTCGATCCGCTCGAGCTGTGCCTCGAATCGCGCCCAGTCGTCGGCGCGCGCGGCTTCAAAGCGCTGCTGTTTCACGCGGTCGGCCGGTCGCGGGCCCCGGCCAGCCAGCGCGCCAGGGCCGCGACGGTCGCGGCCCGGTCCGTGTCGCGGTCGGCGCCGAGCGGCACGAGGGCGGCGAGTTCGTCGAAGCGCGCGGCGCTGAGCCGGCCCTGTCGCTCGGCGAGTTCGATCAGCGTGCGCTGTTCGTCGGGGCGCAGCGAGCGCGCCGGCGCGAGCGCCGGGCCGGGCGCGAGGGTCGGGTGTGAGCGCCGCGCGGCGTCGTGCACGACCACGGTCCCCGCGGCCAGGTCGCCGAGGCGTTTGAAGTCGCGCCGCACGAGCATGGTCGCAAGCCCGAAGCCGTAGACGAGCGGCAGCAGATCCACGGCCCGCAGCAGGTTGCGCACGGCCGCGGCCTGCCAGCCGACGGGAGTGCCGTTGTCATGCACCACGCGCAGGCCCAGCACGCGCTTGCCCGGGGTCGCGCCGTTGCGCAGCACCTCAAAGACCATCGGATACAGCCATTCGGCCGCAAACGCCAGGATCAGCAGCAGCCCGGCGCCGAAATCGCCGAACACCGCGAGCGGAATGGCGATGGCGAGGAACACTGCCGCGCGGATGGCGAAATCGATGAGCCAGGCCAGTGCGCGCGGGGCCGGGCCGGCCACGGCGAGATACAGATCGATCGCTTCCGGGGTCTCGACGGCGAGCCGCGTGTCCAGCGCCACGCCCGCGCCCGGGTTCATTTCGCGGCCGGTGCGCCTGCGGCGTCGGCGCCTGCAAAGGAAGCCGGCGGTCGCGCCGGGCCGATCCACAGGTGGGCGGCCAGCGCGAGAATCAGCGAGCTGATCAGGATGATGAGATTGCGTCGACGCACGCGGGTCCGTGTCCTGCGATGGGGGCCGCCGCGCGGCCGTCGCCGGAGTATATCAACGCGTGTGGATGGTCGAATCGTGCAGGTTCAGCACCGGCCAGCCGCGTTGTGCGGCGACCGCCGCAAGGCGGGCGTCGGGGTTGGTTGCCACCGGATGGTCCACGCGCTCGAGCAGCGGCAGGTCGTTGATCGAGTCGCTGTAGAACGTGCTGCCGGTGAGTGACTTGGCGCGTTCGGCGAGCCAGTCATCGAGGCGCTCGACCTTGCCGTTCGCGAAGGCCGGCCGGCCGGCGACGCGCCCGGTGTAGCGTTCGCCGTCGAACTCGGGTTCGGTCGCGATGAGTTGCTGGATGCCGAAGCGCGCGGCGATCGGTTCGGTCACGAACCGGTTCGTCGCCGTGATGATGACGAGGTCATCGCCCTGCGACCGGTGCTGTTCGATCAGCGCCAGCGCGGCCCCGGTGACGATGGGCTCGATCGCCTCGCGCATGAAATCCGCGCGCCAGGCCAGCAGGCGTTGCAGCGGGTGTGCGGCCAGCGGCGCGAGCGCAAAGCGCAGGAATGCGTCGATGTCCAGACGTCCCGCGCGATAGTCGTCGTAGAACGCCTGGTTGGTGCGTTCGTAGTGGTCCGCGTCGACGACCCCGCGCGCGACGAGAAACTGCCCCCACAGATAGTCGCTGTCGCCGGCGAGCAGCGTGTTGTCGAGATCGAACAGGGCCAGTGCCATGGGGGCGCGTCGAAGGTGCAGGGCGCGCCATGGTATCAGCAACGCATCACCACACCGGCGCTGTGGCAATCCAGTGCGTTTGCCGGTTTCACGGGGCTATGGAAGAATGCGGAGGCTTCGACTTTGGGCCGCGACGTGGGGGCGGGCGGACCGGGTCGGGCGCAGCAATCCGTCCCGCCGGCAGTGTTCGTTGCGGGGTTTTCATGTCCAGGGGGGGCGTCCAGCGGCGCACGCAGGCAATGTCCGATTCGGTCATCGATCGTCAGGGTTATCGCGCGAACGTCGGGATCATTCTCGTCGACGACCGCGGCCGCGTGTTCTGGGGGCGGCGTGTCGGGCAGCGTGGCTGGCAGTTTCCGCAGGGCGGAATCGAACCGACCGAAACGCCCGAAGAGGCGATGTTCCGCGAGCTGTTCGAGGAGACCGGCCTGGGCCCGGACGACGTCGAGGTGCTCGGCTGCACGCGCGACTGGCTACGCTACGAACTGCCCAAGCGCTATATCCGCCGCAACGCCTCGCCGCCGTGCATCGGCCAGAAGCAGATCTGGTTCCTCGTGCGCCTGAAGACCGATGAATGCTGCGTGCAGCTCGATGCCTGCGATCGACCGGAATTCGAGGAATGGCGCTGGGTGTCGTACTGGTTGCCGGTGCGCGAGGTGATCTTCTTCAAGCGCCGCGTGTACCTGCGCGCCCTGCGTGAGCTGGCCCCCGTGATGCGCGAACACTGCGACCCCTGTGCGCATCGCCAGCGCACGGGCAGCGGTCGGCGCCAGCGTCGACACCGCTGACGGCCCATGGCAGCAGAGTCATCGAGCTCGAGCATGCTGGACCGCCTGCGCAGGATCATCCAGGAGGTCAACACCGCGCGTGATCTCGACCAGGCGCTCGAGATCATCGTCACGCGCGTCAAGGCCACCATCGTTGCCGACGTCTGCTCCGTGTACCTGGCCGATCCGGAACGCCGCGAGCATGTGCTGCGCGCGACCGACGGTCTCGCGCCGGATGCCGTGGGCCGCGTGCGACTCGCCTTCGGCCGTGGCCTGGTCGGGCTGGTCGCGGCCCGTGCCGAGTCCCTGAACCTCGACGACGCGCCGGCGCACCCGGCCTACGAGTTCGTCGCGGAAACCGGCGAAAAGGCCTATCACGGCTTTCTCGGGGTGCCGATCATCCAGCACCGCACCGTGCTCGGCGTGTTGGTCGTGCGCCAGCGCGAACCGCGCCGCTTCGCGCCCGACGAGGTCGATTTCGTCTTCACGCTCGGCGCCCAGCTCGCCGGGGCGATCTCGCATGCCACGGCGCTCGATACGGTCGCGCCGCGTGCCGCGCAGGGTGCCGGCGGGCTGCAACCCATGCTCAAGGGTCTGCCCGGCTCCAGCGGGGTGGCAATCGGCAAGGGGCAGGTCGTGTTCGCGGCGGCGGATCTGGCGTCGGTGCCGGATCGCCAGGTCGACGATCGCGCTGCGGAGGAAACGATGTTCCGCACCGCGGTCGAGGCCGTGCGCGATCAGCTGCGTGCGCTCAGCAAGCGCGTGGAGAAGGACCTGCCGCCGTCCGACCGCGCGCTGTTCGATGCGCTGCTGATGATGATCGACGGCGACAGCCTGGTCGAACAGTCCGTCGCATCGATTCGCGAAGGGCAGTGGGCGCCCGCGGCGCTGCGCGATGCCGTCGAAGACCACGCCCGCGTGTTCGACGGCATGGACGACAACTATCTGCGCGAGCGTGCCTCGGACGTGCGCGACCTCGGGCGGCGCATCCTCTCGCATCTGCTGAGCATCCGCGCCGGCAGCCCCGGCGTGCAGGATCAGCGCAGTTTTGCCGATCGCACGATCCTGGTCGGCGAGGACCTCACCGCACTGCATCTTGCCGAGGTGCCGCCGGGCCGGCTTGCTGGCATCGTTTCCGCGCAGGGGTCGAGTTCCTCGCATGCGGCGATCCTCGCGCGGGCCTTCGGCGTGCCGGCCGTCATGGGCGTGGAGGACCTCCCGGTCGAACGCCTGGACGGTTCCACGCTGGTGCTCGACGGCTACCAGGGCATCGTGCACATCGCCCCGGACCGCGCCCTGCTCGACGAGTACGAACGGCTGGCTGGTGAGGAGCGCGAACTCAACGCGTCGCTCGAGCAGCTGCGCGGACTGCCGTCGCAGACCATCGACGAGGTGCGCGTGCACCTGTTCATCAACACGGGTCTGCTGGCCGAGAGCGACGCGCCGACGCGCACCGAGGCCGAGGGCGTCGGGCTGTACCGGACGGAGTTTCCGTTCATGACCCGCGACCACTTTCCGAGCGAGCAGGCCCAGAGCGAGATCTATCGCGGGGTGCTGGCGGATTTCGCGCCGCGGCCGGTGACCATCCGCACGCTGGATGTCGGCGGCGACAAGCCGCTGGCGTATTTCCGCATCGACGATGCGAACCCGTTCCTCGGCTGGCGCGGCATCCGGATCACGCTCGATCATCCGGAGATCTTCCTCACGCAGCTGCGCGCGATGCTGCGTGCCTCCGAGGGACTGGACAACCTGCAGATCCTGCTGCCGATGGTGTCGACCGTCAGCGAGGTCGACGAGAGCCTGGCGCTGCTCAACCGCGCCTACGACGAACTGCGCGACGAGGGGCTCGATGTGCGCCGCCCGCGCGTGGGCGTGATGATCGAGGTACCGGCGGCCGTGTATCAGGCCGAGTCCATCGCCCGGCGCGTGGACTTTCTGTCCATCGGTACGAACGATCTCACGCAGTACCTGCTCGCCGTCGATCGCAACAACCGGGCGGTTGCGGACCTCTACGACTCGCTGCATCCGGCCGTTCTGCGTGCCGTGTACGATACGGTTCGGCGCGGCCATTGCTTGGACTGCACCGTCGCCGTTTGCGGGGAAATGGCCGGCGATCCGGTTTCGGCCATCCTGCTGGTCGGCATGGGGGTCGATGAATTGAGCATGAGCGGTGGCAACCTGTTGCGCGTGAAGGCGGTGGTGCGAGCCATCCGCCAGACCCAGGCGCGCGCGCTGTTGGACAGCGTGCTGGCGCTGGAGACCGGCAACGATGTGCGGCACGTGGTGCGTGCCGCGCTCGAGGAGGCCGGGCTCGGCGGCCTGGTGCGGGCCGGCCGATGATGCGCCTGCGCGCCGTGCCGGTGCTGATCGCCATCGTTGCCGCCGGCGCGATTGCGAACCCGGCCGAAGCGCAGCGCTACTACGGGGGCTATTACTCCTATCCGATTGCGCCGTACGTCCACAGCTCCGGGCGCAAGCCCGACAACTCCGGCAAGCACGACAAGGCCGAAGCCGCGATGGCCGAGGGCAACTACGCGGAGGCCTTCTGCGTGTGGCGGCCGCTGGCCGAGGCCGGCGACGTGCATGCGCAGTACAGCCTGGGCTGGATGTATCACAACGGCTACGGACTCTCGATCGACGACGAGCGTGCGCAGGAATGGTGGGGCAAGGCGGCCAACCAGAACGATGCCGATTCCCAGTACGCGCTGGCGACCTCGCTCATGGATCGTCCGAAGAAGGAGCGCGACACGGCCAAGGCGCTGGAATGGCTCGGCAAGGCCATCGCAAACGGCCATGAGGACGCACGGGATTTCCTGCGCGATCTCACGGCGCGTGGCGTCGATGGCGCGCGCGAGCTCTATCAGCAGCTGCTCGCGAAGAACTGGAAAAAGCTCACCACACCGCTGGTCGTGAGCGTGGAAAAGGCCAATGTGCGTTCCGGTCCGGACGTTGGAAAGAAGCTCGTTGCAAGTCTGACGCGCGACGCGGCGCTCGGCGAGCTGAGCCGCCACGGCGACTGGGTCGAAGTCTGGCTGCCGGAACAGTCACAGGTGGGCTGGATCTACGGCAAGCTCGTTGCCGCGCCGACCCTGGAGCCGGGGGCGAAGAAGCCCTGAGCGCGCCGCGCGGTCGGGCAGTCTAACTGCGGCGTTTGAGAATCGCCTCGATCCCCCGGGCCGGCGGCGGCCGGTCGGCCTCGGTGCCCATGACGGTGCTGATGCGGTCCAGATAGGCCCGCGTTTCCGACGGCAGCATCGGCCGAATCTTCGACCACGGCGCGGTGTCCGCGCCGGCGGATTTCAGCGCGCGCAGCACGCGCCCGTAGCCCGCGTTATAGCTCGCGAATGCGAGAAACAGCCGATCCTCGCTGGGCCGTGGCGTTGGCCATTTGCGATACATCGTGCGGTCGTAATAGATGCCGGCGGCGATGTTCCACTCCGGTTCGTCGATCAGCACGAAGCTCGGATTGACCTTGGCGATCTCCTCGAAGGTAGACGGCAGCACCTGCATGATGCCGACCGCGCCGGCCGGGCTTTTGGCCTTGGGGTTCAGCCTGGATTCGACGATGCCCTGGGCCTTGAACCAGTGCCAGTCGAAATGCGGGCCGAAATAGCGTTTGGAATACTTGCGAAAGTGCGGGTCGAACTCGTCGGACCACTTCTCGTGCTCGACCCCGGGGAGTCCGGCGGCAACCGCGACCGATGCCGCGATGCCCAACACCCAGGCCCCGAGCCGGGCGCGTCGGTGGGCTTGTGGACTCGTGGGCGGCGCTTGCATATGCAGGCAATTCTAGCAGCCGCCCGGCGGTTCGCCCGTTCGAGTTCGTGCCGGGTTCAGGCGCCGCGCAGCGCGCGCACCTCCAGCGGCAGCATGCAGGCGTCGTCGAACTCGCAGGCGGCCTCGACCCCGGCGCGGGCGATGTCGCGCGGGTTGTCCATGCGCCGGTACAGCGAATAGATCGCGCCGAGCGCCAGCCGCGTGCCCGAGCCGATGGCCCAGAAGCGCGTGTACTCGGCGACGGATCGATAGCTTTCGACCGAGTAGATCGCCTCCGGCGTCAGGATCAGCGTGTCGACCTGGCTGGATTCCACGGGCTGCTCCTTTTCGTCCTCGCGCGTCTCGATGTAGTGGTCCTTCTTCAGCACGTCGTGAATGCGCCGGAACGACTCGTAGACGGCCGCGCGCGAGGAGGTGTCGAGGATGTCCGGTTCACCGCGCAGCACGGATTCCATCGCATCGCTGACCGCCGACCAGCCGGCCATGCCGAGCAGGGCGCGCCGGTGTTTGATGATCTTCGTGTGGTTCGCCCGGTAGCCCGCCGGAATCAGCATCGAGCCTTCGGACTCCGCGGTGTCCGCGGCGAGCACGGCGCGATTGCCCTTGCGAACGGCGACGATGATGGTCATGGGTATCCTGACGGCGAAAAACGGGCCGTCATTGTACGTGAGCGGGTCCTGTGCCGGGTTTTATCTGCGCTTTTGAACCGCCAAGGCGCCAAGTACGCCAAGGGATTTTCAGTCTGAATGGGGCGCGCCCCGCGCACCGTTGTCGTAGTCCGCGTAGGGTGCGTACCGCGCACCATCCACTACCTGCAGCCATGGCAGCGAACATCATCCGTTGCCTTGGCAAACCCACTTGTTCGATGAATGACATTGAACAAGGTCGATTTTTCAGATCTTCCTTGGTTATTCGGACAACCATCTATCCAGCGCCGCCTCGAGTCGGTCGATGGTTCTATGTTGTTCGTCCAGTAGAGATTTTCAAACGTGTCTAACAGGTTGTTGAAAAAGGCCCATCCATGGCCTTTTCAACGTCGCAACCGAAAAGCGTGGTTTTCGGTTGCTCACGAAAACCAAACACTTGGGTGTTCGATTTTCGGGCGAGACGTCCCTGTCTCGCGCCAACAGGCCGTTGAAAAGAGAATTCCAACAGCCTGCTAAAGGTACGCGGTGCGCACCCTGCGGTGATTACGGTGGGCGTTCCGGTCATTTTTACCGACGACCAACACGCAGCGCCAACGGCCAGCGGATGCGTTTGGATTCTGATGGTTCGCCCCAGGCGGAACGAAGGTCAACATCGATGAGCGCGAGCGGATCGTGGCCGGTGCGTTCACGATGGCGTGCGACGGCCGACCAGGTGCCGAGATAGGCCACCAGATCGCCCAGCCGCCAATCGAGTTCGATCGCCATGGGATCGAACGCAATCGGCGCGAACGGAAACGGCAGTTGTGCATAGCCAGTTTCGACATGCCGACGTTGCGGCGGCCAGTCCGGCTCCAGAACCTCGCGATAGAGGTGGTCGACGACGGCATCGACGGCGTCGTTCACACGCGCCAGTGCATACGTCCAGGCCGCGAATACCCCGCCGGGTATCAGAATGCGTTGTGTCTCCGCGAAAAAACGTTCGTGCTCGAACCAGTGCAGGGCCTGCGCTACGCAGACGAGTGAAACGCTGGCATTCGCCAGCGGAAGTTGTTCGGCGGCGGCGCGCAGGCGGTGACAGCGCGGGTGGGTGGGCAGGGCGCGCAGCTGATCGGCGCTCGTGTCGATCGCGATCACGCGTTCGAAATATTCGGCCAGCGGCAGCGTGGCCTGGCCAGTGCCGGCCGCACAATCCAGCGCGGTCGAGCGCGTGGGCGCAAGCGCCACGAGCCGGTCGAACAGTTCGGGCGGATAGCCGGGGCGGTGCCTGGCATATCGGGTGCCGCCCCGCGCGAACAGTTCGCGTGCTTGAGTGTTGGGCAGGTCCGGCGTTACCATCGATGCTGTGTAATTATACAGGTGATGCCCATGAGCGATCGGACGAATCTCACCGCGCGTCAGGCGCAGATCCTGAATCTGATCCGCGAATACCTCGATGATACCGGCATGCCGCCCACGCGCGCGGAGATCGCCGCCGAACTGGGGTTCCGCTCCGCAAACGCCGCCGAGGAACATCTGCGCGCGCTCGAGCGCAAGGGCGTGCTGCAGATCGTGCGCGGCGCCGCGCGCGGCATCCAGCTTGTCGATCATGTCAGTGCGGATGCGCTGCCCGTGGTCGGGCGGGTCGCGGCCGGCCAGCCGATCCTGGCCGAAGAGCATATCGAGGATTACTACGAAACCCTGGGCCAGGTGTTCCGCCCGCGCGCGGATTATCTGCTGCGCGTGCAGGGCATGAGCATGCGTGACGCCGGCATCATGCATGGCGATCTGCTCGCCGTGCATCGTGTGCCGGAGGTCAGTTCGGGGCAGATCGCCGTCGTGCGTCTGGATGACGAGGTTACCGTCAAGCGCTGGCGCCAGCGGGGCAACCGTGTGCGGCTGCTGCCGGAGAATCCGGACTTCGAGCCGATCGAGGTCGATCTGCGCGAGGTCGACGTGGCGATTGAGGGCCTCGCCGTCGGCGTGTTGCGCACGGCGCTGCGCTGAATGCCATGCATGATCCGCTGCCGGCCGCGGCCGGGGTCGCGCCCGGGCTGAATCAGGCGCTGGCGCAGGCCGGGGTCTGGCGCGGCGGTGCGCGGCTGGCGTCGACCCCGCAGGCGCTTGTCAGCGGGCATGCTGCGCTGGATGAAAGATTTCCGCAGGGTCTGTGGCCGCATGCGGCCGTCAGTGAACTGCTGGGTGAGCCGGGTGCCACCCTGCGCCTGTTGTTGCCGGCACTGGCGCGCCTGAGCGCCGGGCAACGCTGGATCGCCTGGATCGCCCCGCCGGCCCTGCCCTATGCGCCCGGGCTGATCGCCGCAGGGTTGCAGTTGTCGCGCATGTTGCTGGTATGGCCAAAGACCGCCGCAGCCCGCGTCTGGGCGCTGGAGCAGGCGCTGGCCGGCGGTACCTGCGCGGCCGTGCTGGCCTGGCCTGATCGCGACGGCCGGATGGTCACAGGCAGCCTGCGCCGGCTGCAACTGGCCGCCGCGCGTGGGGATGCCTGCGGGTTCCTGTTTCGCCCGGCCGCGCTGGCGCGCGGCTCCACGCCCGCGGCTCTGCGTGTGCGGTTGCAGCCGGGAGGGGCGGGGCTGGACCTGCATGTCCTCAAGCGGCGTGGCGGCTGGGCCGGGCAGCGGATTGCGGTCGATCTGGGTGCTTGCGTGGCGAACCATGTGTCAGGCTTCGTGTCCACTGAGACGGAATAGCCAACGAGACAAGCCCCAATGCGCAAGCACAATTCAGCCAAGTGGTCATCCTTTGTGAAGGCGGCGCTGCTGGCGTGCAGCGGGGTGCTGGTCACCGCGACCGCTCCGGCCGTGGCGCAAAAATCGAGCGGAGCCGGCCCGGCGGCGCTCGACAGCGGTCAGCGCGCCCATATCCGCTCGGAGGTCGATGGAACGCTGCGTCGCACGCGCGGCGTGAATGCCTCGACCGTGCGGGTGCGGGTCACCCCGGCCGGCGTCGTGATCCTGGACGGTCGCGTGCGTTCCCTCGCCGATCGCCAGGCCGCCGCCGGTGCGGCGGCGGGCGTTCGCGGCGTCACCGGCGTGGATGCAGGTGGGCTCGTGGTTGGTTATCCCTGACTTGTCCACCCGCATCTAAATGAGCAATAATTAATATTCTTATATTTCCGCTCTTTTTTTGCGGTTAATTCGGACTAATATGGTCCGCTATCGGCGTCCAAGGCGCCCGAACCAGCGATGTTGCGACTGAGCAAACTGACCGATTACGGCACCGTCGTGATGACCTGCCTCGCGCAGGCCGACGGCGACGTGCTGCGCGCGAACGAGGTCGCTGACCGCACCCGGCTCGGTGGTCCGACCGTCAGCAAACTGCTCAAGGCGCTTGCCGGTGGCGGGCTGCTGGATTCGTTCCGCGGCGCCCATGGCGGCTATCGGCTCGCGCGCGCGGCGTCGAAGATCACGGTGGTCGAAATCATCGACGCCCTGGAGGGGCCGGTGGCTCTGACCGAATGCAGCGAGACCGACGGGGCCTGCGCGCAGGCCGCGCATTGCAGCGTGCGACCGAACTGGCAGCGCATCAATACGGCGATCCGCGACGCACTGGGCCAGATGACCCTGGCCGATCTGGCGGCGCCCAAGCGGGCGGTCGCGATGCCTGCGAGGCCGCTGCGTTCCGCGGGGGCGAACCCGGGTTGCAACTCCTGAACCACTGACGGTAACGATCATGAGCACCAACATGCAGGAAGTCGAAGCCCGGTTGAAACGCGGCTACGAGGCCGGTTTTGTTACGGACATCGATCAGGAAACCGTTCCGCCGGGCCTGAACGAGGACGTGATCCGGTTCATCTCGGCGAAAAAGGAAGAACCACAGTGGCTGCTCGACTGGCGGCTCGCGGCCTATCGCCACTGGTTGACCATGCGCGAGCCCGAGTGGGCGCATGTGCACTATCCGCGCATCGATTATCAGGCCATTTCCTACTACGCAGCGCCGAAACGTCCCGAAGACGCGCCTAAGAGCCTCGATGAGGTCGACCCGAAACTGCTAGAAACCTACGAAAAGCTCGGCATCCCGTTGCACGAACGCGCGGCGCTGGCCGGCGTCGCCGTGGACGCGGTGTTCGACTCGGTCTCGGTCGCGACCACGTTCAAGAAGCAGCTCGCCGATCAGGGCATCGTGTTCTGTTCGTTCTCGGAGGCCGTGCGGGAACGTCCGGACCTCGTGAAGCAGTATCTCGGCTCAGTGGTGCCGCAGGGCGACAATTATTACGCGGCGCTGAATTCCGCGGTGTTTTCCGACGGTTCGTTCGTGTACATCCCCAGGGGCGTGCGCTGCCCGATGGAACTGTCGACGTACTTCCGCATCAATGCGCGCAACACCGGGCAGTTCGAGCGCACGCTGATCATTGCCGACGAGGGCGGATATGTCAGTTATCTGGAGGGCTGCACCGCGCCACAGCGTGACGAGAATCAGCTGCACGCGGCCGTCGTAGAACTCGTTGCGCTCGACGACGCGCAGATCAAGTACTCGACCGTGCAGAACTGGTATCCGGGCGATGAAAACGGTCGCGGCGGCATCTACAACTTTGTGACCAAGCGCGGCGAGTGCCGCGGCGCGAATTCAAAGATTTCGTGGACGCAGGTCGAGACCGGTTCGGCCGTCACCTGGAAGTACCCGAGCTGTGTGCTGCGCGGCGACAACTCCATCGGCGAGTTCTACTCGGTCGCGTTGACCAACAACCGCCAGCAGGCCGACACCGGCACGAAGATGATCCATCTCGGGCGCAATACGCGCAGCACCATCGTTTCAAAGGGCATTTCCGCCGGCCACGGGCAGAACGCCTACCGCGGGCTCGTGCGGGTCGCGCGCACGGCCGAAAACGCCCGCAATTATTCCCAGTGCGATTCACTGCTGATCGGTGATCGCTGCGGTGCGCACACGTTCCCGTACCTCGAGGTCAAGAATCCGACGGCCACGGTCGAACACGAGGCCTCCACGTCCAAGATCGGCGAGGATCAGCTGTTCTATTGCCGTTCCCGCGGTGTGTCGGAAGAGGATGCCGTGTCCATGATCGTCAACGGCTTCTGCAAGGACGTGTTCCGCGAGCTTCCCATGGAGTTCGCTGTGGAGGCGCAGAAACTGCTGGCCGTCAGTCTCGAGGGTGCGGTCGGCTAACCCGGTCGCGTCATGTTTCGGAGTTCAGATTCATGTTGAAGATCCACAACCTGCATGCCACGGTCGAAGGCAAGCCGATCCTGAAGGGAATCGATCTCGAAGTCGCGCCCGGCGAGGTGCACGCGATCATGGGCCCGAACGGCTCGGGCAAAAGCACACTCGCAAACGTGGTGGCCGGTCGCGATGGCTATGAAGTCACCGACGGCGGCGTCGAATACGCGGGGCAGGACCTTCTTGCGCTCGAGCCGGAAGAGCGTGCGCGCGAGGGCATCTTTCTGGCCTTTCAGTACCCGGTCGAGATCCCCGGCGTCAACAACAGCTATTTCCTGAAGGCCGCGCTGAATGCCGTGCGCGCGCATCGCGGGCTGGAACCCCTGGACGCGATGGGTTTCATGAAGCTCGTGCGCGAGAAGATGGCGCTCGTGCAGATGAAACAGGACCTGCTCAAGCGGTCGGTGAACGAGGGGTTTTCGGGCGGCGAGAAAAAGCGCAATGAAATCTTCCAGATGGCCGTGCTCGAGCCCACGCTCGCGATCCTCGACGAGACGGACTCCGGTCTGGACATCGATGCGCTGAAGGTTGTTGCCGATGGCGTCAACGCGCTGCGCGATTACAAGCGCTCGTTCATCGTCGTCACGCACTATCAGCGTCTGCTCGACTACATCGTCCCCGACCATGTGCATGTTCTCGCGGGCGGGAAGATCGTGCGCAGCGGCGACAAGTCGCTCGCGCTGGAACTCGAACAGCAGGGCTACGGCTGGATCGATCAGGCCGTCAACGCATGAGCACCGAACCCGCGCTCGCAAGTCATTACCGCGGCGCCTTCGAGGGCGCGGCGATGGACGGCCCCGGCTGGCTGAACGCAACGCGCCGCAATGCGCTGGCGCGTTTCGAGGAACTGGGGTTTCCCGGGCCGCATGACGAGGCGTGGAAATACACCAACGTCCGCGCGATCGAGAAACGCCGGTTTGCAATCGGCGCGCCGCGCGGTGCGCTGGATCGGTCGGCGGTTTCCGGCTTCGAGATTGCCGGTCTCAATGCCTATCGTGTCGTGCTGAGCGATGCATGCGTGCTTGCCGATCTCTCGGAGCTGCCGCGTGGCGTCAACGGTGTGCGAGTGCAATCGCTGGTCGATGCCGTGCGCGAACGACCGCAGTTCGTCGAGGCCCATCTGGCACGTGGCGCGGACGCGGGCGCCAACGGCTTCGCCGCGCTCAACGCGGCGTTCCTGAGCGATGGCGTGATTGTGGAACTGGCCGATGGCGTGACGCTGGATCGACCCCTGCATGTGCTGCACGCGGCCTCGGGTGCGGACGATGTGGCCGTGTTCCCGCGCGTGCTGATCGTCGCTGGCGGTGACTCGGCGGCGGAGATCGTCGAAAGCTATGTATCGATCGGTCCCGGAGCGCAGTTGACGGACGCCACGACCGAGATTGTGCTTTCCGAAGGTGCAAGGCTGGAGCATTACCGTATCCAGAACGAGGGCGCCGGCGCCTATCATGTCGGGGCGCTGCACGCGCGCCTGGCGGCTCGCAGCCGATTTGTTTCGCACGCGGTATCGGTCGGTGCGAGGCTTGCGCGCCACGATATCGAAGTCGTATTTCAGGGCGAACACGCACACGCGGGTCTGAACGGTCTTTACCTCGCGACCGAACGGCAGCATGTCGATTTTCATACGCGCATCGAACACGCGCCGCCAAACTGCACGAGTGACGAATACTACAAGGGCATTCTCGATGGCCATGGTCGCGGAGTGTTCAGCGGCTATGTGCACGTCCATCCGGATGCGCAGAAGACCGATGCCCGGCAGGCCAATCTGAATCTCGTGCTGTCGCGCGATGCCGAGATCGACACCAAACCGCAGCTCGAGATCTACGCCGACGACGTCAAGTGCTCACACGGGGCAACGGTCGGCCAGCTCGACGAGCAACAGCTGTTCTACCTGCGTGCGCGGGGAATCGATCGGGACGCTGCGCGCGAACTGCTGACCTGGGGGTTTGCCGGCGATGTGCTCTCGCGCATGCCGCTCGAAGCCGTGCGCTCTCACGTGGAGTCGTTTCTGGTCCGGCGCCTGCCCGGCGCGCGGGCTCTGCGGGAGCTGATCTGAAATGTGCGCGCAGACCACCGAGGTTACCGAAGCGCAGGCAGCTGGCACGGAACGCGTCGGTGCCGGGGGCCTGCATCAGCAGATCGTGGATCAGCTGCGCACGGTTTTCGATCCGGAGATTCCCGTGAACATCTACGATCTCGGGCTCGTCTACGACATCGAGATTGACGACGACAGAAATGTGATCGTCGACATGACGCTGACCACGCCGGGCTGTCCCGTTGCGATGAGTTTCCCGGCGACCGTCGAGGGCAAGGTCCGCGAGGTGCCGGGGGTTGCGAGCGCGCGCGTGGAACTGGTCTGGGATCCGCCCTGGACGACCGACCGGATGACCGACGAGGTCAAGCTGGAACTGGGCCTGCTGTAGGTACACGAAGTCCAACGATCAACTTCGCGCGCCGGTGGTGTCTGGCGCCCTGTTCGCCTTTTCATTCTTGATTAAACACGACAGGAGCCTTCCGAGATGGCCGACTGGGTAGATGTTGCGCGCGTCGGAGAAATCGCCGACGGTGCTCATGCAATTGCGGAGATCGACGATACGCGCATCGCAGTGTTCAACCTGGGTGGTGAATACTTCGCGATCGAGGATGTCTGCACGCACGATTACGAATGCCTGACCGGCGGGGACGTCGAGGGCGATGTGATCGTGTGTCCGCGGCATGGTGCGCGCTTTTCGATTCGCACCGGCGCGGCCTTGAGTGCGCCCGCGTATGAGCCGACCGCCACGTTTCCGGTTCAGGTCGCGGGTGAAACGATTCAGGTGCGCGACGCGCGCTGGGATTGATTGCCGCGCGGGGCGTGCTTATCGGCGGCGGATCGTGAACGTTACGACGCGCGAGTCGCCGTCGGAAAAATGCAGCCTGGCGTTGCGGGTTTCGCCTTCGCGCACGGGCGAGTTCGCGGGCCGAAACAGCATCAGGTGCTTGCCGCCGGGCTCGAAACGCAGTTGGGCGCCGGGAATGATCAGCGTATCAGTCAGTGCCTGCATGCGCGCGATACCGTCCTGTTCGACGGTTTCGTGCATTTCGATCGCGCCGAAATCCAGACTCTTTGCGCCCAGTATCCGGATCGGTTCGTCACCATCATTGCGCACGCTCAGATAGCCGGCGAACACCGTCGCGTTCGGCGGGGCCGCTGCGATCCACGCATCGACGATTTCGACTTTCGCGGCCCTGGCCGTCACGGCCATGGTCGCGAGCAACAGTGCGGCGAGCAGACTGCGTTTCATGGTCAGAATTCCTTATCCAGATGCGCAATGGCGGCGGTGATGGTTTCCACGCTGTGGTTGGTGCGGAACAGGGTGCTCAGGCGGCCCTTCGGGTCGACGAGCAGGATATGCGAGCTATGGTCCATCAGGTAATCGGTTTCGCTTGAGCCCGCGATGCGCATGTAGATCGAACCGAGCTGGCGGGCGAATGCCTCGAGCTGGGAATCCGATCCAGTGAGCCCCGTAAACGACGGATTGAAGTAGCGGACGTATTCGCCGAGTTGCGCGGGCGTGTCGCGTTGCGGGTCGACCGACACGAACAGGACCTGCAGCGGACGTTCCAGCGTGTGGTCCTTGGCGAGCTTGCCGGCCACGTTGTTCAGATATGACAGCGTGGTCGGGCACACATCCGGACAGTGCGTGTAACCGAAGAATACCAATGACCAGCGGTCAGCGAGTGCGGAGTTGGTGAATGACTTGCCGCTGTCGCTGACCAGTTCGAAGGGCGCGAGCGGTTTTGGCTCCGGCCATTGGGTCGGCGCGTTGGCGTCGAACGGCGTCGGTTGGTCCAGAAACATCCGGCCTATCAGAAAACCAACGGCGATCGCGATCAGCGCCGCGGCAATCAATGGCCAGCGGGCGGGGGCGGAGGTGGTCTGGTTCATCGTTGGACGTCGGATTTCTCGTTGGCGCGCATCGGGCTGCGCGTGATCTGGTCAATGACCTCGACGGCCTCCGGGAGTTCGCTGTATTGCAGCGTGTAGCAGTCGCAGCAGCTGGCGAGTGCGGCCGCGGTACGGAAACCGTCGGCACCCAGCAGCATGTAATTGAATGAGTTCCCGGTGAGCTTGAGGAAACTGCGACCGCGCGGAAAGGCCTCGATTCGGGTGGCCGCGCCGGCCTGCCAGGTCGGGAACACGATCCAGGCCGGTTGCCCTTCGACGTCCATTGCACGCACGGCCGCATCGCTCGGGCGCATGTGCGCGACATCGCCCTTGCGGGTCTTCGGAAACACGGGGCCGAATTCGGCACTGGGCGCGAAGCGCCGGATGATCTCGATCGAGTCGTTTTTCAGCGCGATCGGGCGGGGCATGGGCACGACGCCCAGGTCGTCGATCCGGATGAGCCCGAATTCATCGGAGAACAACCGCCAGCCGCTGACCGCCAGCGCCGCACACAGGGTGCTTTTTCCGCTTCCCGGTGCGGCCGGCAGGATCAGGCAGCGTCCGTAGCGTTCCAGCACCGCCGCATGCAGCATGAAACGCGTGTGGCCGGATATGGCCATGCACCAGTTCATGCCCCATTCAAACAGGGCGAACGCATGATCGGCCGGGAACGGCGTGAATGGCAGCAGTTCCTCGCGATCGGTCTTGAGTTCGATCTGCGGACGGATGACGCGGCGCAGGCCGTGCTTGCGCCGGAGTTCGAGTGTGATATCCGCGCAGGCCTCGCTGGTCGCAAGCGGTGCCTCGAAATACATCCAGCGAAACAGCTCCGCGAAGTCGCTGTCGTCGCTCTGCAGGCGGACGATCCAGGGCCCGGCACGAAACACGATTCCGTCGCGTTTTAGCTGCGCACGCAATTGTCCCGCGCCCAGGCTGCCGACCGTTTGCCAGTCATGCATGGCGCACGAGTCCGAGTTGTTGCAGCTGTTTGAGGTGAGCAAGAACCTGCGCGTGCAGTTCATCGGTGCGGTTCACCTCGGCCTGCTCGCAGACCACAGCGACCAGTTCGCCTAAACTCATTGCACGCGTGCCGAGTTCGCGCAGGATCAGGGCCGCGGGTGCGTTCAGAATGTGGGTCTGCCCGGAACGTGCGTGGTGCACGAAGAATTCGTCGTCGAATTCGGCCCAATTGAGATGGTCGGCCGATGGACCCAGCCAGCGATCTTCTGCGGCGGTCACATCCGGGCGAGCGGCTGGTTCAGTTGAGAACGACGAACGAGGTCAGGCAGGACGCGGTGATAGGATACCCGCCGCTTTGATACGGGAACTCGGTCGAGGGCAACTCGTTGCCGTTCTCATCGAAGTACAGCAGGCAGTAGTCGGCGGTATCGCTGTCCCCGTTGATATCCATTGGACCGCCCCCCTGGAAGTTCCCTTCCGGGTCGCGAATCCAAGATGGGAGTTCGGTGCCGGCCTGCACCGCAGTCACACATTGGGGCGGCACGTTCGGGTTATTGGTGTAGGCGTCCTGGATGTTGTTGAAGCACTTTGCGGTTCCATCTACGAAGCTGACCGCCGCGCTCGGGCCGACATGCAGGGTCGCGATGGCCGGTACGCCGGCGGCGAGACCGCGCAGCAGCTTGCGTCGGGACTCCACCACGTGGTCCGCGGTGGGTTGTTGATCCGGCTGCTTGGTCGTGGGGGTTTTCGACATGACTCGCGAGCTGTAGGCGACGTTTGGGCATCCTGTTGCCGAACACGGTATCAGCCGTTTCGGCGCGTGTCCACAATACAAAGCAAGAATCGCACCACGGATCCTAAGCGAATGATTTTGCGTATGTTGGCTCTTTTTCGCCGGACGCGGACTGGCGCAAGTGTAAAAAAATCCGACATCCCGGGGCGTGGATTTTGACAACTCCGGACCCGCAATGAAAATGCGTATGGGAGCCGTGCGGGCGATCGTCGACGCCTTTGCCGCCCCGGCCCTGCTGGCGTCAATGTCGCCACGGTCGCTCGAGGACTGGCTGCGGGTCACCCGTCAGGCCGGACTGCTCGGGCGGTTCGCGGCGATCGTGCCGCCGACGGTTGTCGCCCAGTTGCCGACGGCCGCGCGCCGCCAGCTCGCCGTCGCCACGCGGGTGGGGAACGAATACGCGCGTATGCTCGACTGGGAGATCGAGCAGCTTGCCGCGGCGCTGCGCGGGCAGGTGTCGAAAGTCGTTCTACTGAAGGGGGCGGCATATTTCGCCGAGGGTCTGCCGTTTTCGGCTGGTCGGTACGTGTCTGACGTGGATCTGCTCGTCGCCGAGGACGAACTGCCCGCTGCCGAGGCCGCCCTGCGTCGCGCCGGATGGATCGAGGCGGAACTCACGCCGTATGACGAGCGCTACTATCGCCAGTGGATGCACGAGTTGCCGCCGTTACGGCACCGTTCGCGGAACTCCATCGCGGATCTGCACCACACGATTCTGCCGCCGACCGGGCGTCTGCATCCCGACGCAGCGGCGCTGCTCGACGGCGCGCGCCCGGTCGGCGAGGCCGGGTTGCTGGTGCTGGACCGGGCCGACCAGGTCCTGCACTGCTGTGCGCACCTGGTGCAGGACGGCGATCTGAACAACCGCCTGCGCGAGGTGTTCGATCTGCACGGGTTGCTGGTCGCGGGCATGGGCCACGCGGGCTTTGCGGACTCGCTGGCCGGGCGCGCGCAGCGGCACCGACTGGAGCGTCCGCTGGACTACGGGCTGCACCTCGTCGGCGCGGTATTCGGCACATCCCCGCTTGGCGACCGGTGGCCGAAGCTGCCGGCCTCACGCCTGAACCGTGTCCGCCGTGCCGGCTTTCTTGCGCTTGCCCGGCGTGCGATCGAGCCCGTCGCCGATGCCGATGCGCCGCGCGGCGTGCGTTTTCCCCGCTGGCTGCTGTACGTTCGTTCGCACTGGCTGCGCATGCCGCCGTTGCAGCTCGCTGCGCATCTGACGCGCAAGGGCCTGCGGCGGGGCAAGGGCCGCGCCCGGACTGCGGAGTAATCATGTGAACCAAAATGGTGTGCGCGACCGTGGAAGCTGACTTCTGGCTGGAACGCTGGCGCGAGGGACATACCGGCTGGCATCGTGCGGATGTGCATCCGCTGCTGCGCCTGCACTGGCCCGCGATGACGGCGCATGACAGCCACGCCTTCGTGCCGCTGTGTGGCGCTTCGCTGGACCTCGAATGGCTGCACGAGCGGGGCCACGCCGTGTCCGGCGTGGAGCTGAGCGGTGTGGCCATCGCCAGGTTTGCCGATCGGCATGGCCTGCAACTGGTGCCCGACCCGCTCGGCGAACTGAGCCTGCATACGGCGGTGCGCTATCGCCTGATCGAGGGCGACTACTTTGCGCTGACGTCCGACACGCTCGGGGATGTCGACATCGTCTACGATCGCGCGGCCCTGGTGGCGCTGCCCGACGCACTGCGCCCGCGCTATGTCCAGCATCTGCGCCGACTCGCGCCGGACGCCCCGATCCTGCTCGTCACCCTCGATTACGAGCAGGTCCGCATGGCCGGTCCGCCGTTTGCCGTACCCGCTGCCGAAGTGCAGCGGCTGTTCGGCGAACACTACCGCGTCGAACTGCTCGAGGCCGTGGACGTGCTGGCAAGCGAACCGCGGTTTCGCGAGCGCCGGCTGGACTGGATGATCGAAACGGCCTGGCGGTTGATCCCGCGCGAACACGGCGCATGATCGAGGTCCTGGTCGCTGACATCACGACCCTTGCGCTGGATGCGATCGTCAACGCCGCGAACGAGAGCCTGCTCGGCGGTGGCGGTGTGGACGGCGCGATCCACCGCGCGGCCGGGCCCGGACTGCTCGCCGAATGCCGCGCGATTCCCGAACTTGCACCGGGCGTGCGTTGCCCGACCGGCGCGGCGCGCATCACATCCGGACACGCGCTCGCTGCGCGCCACGTCGTGCATACCGTCGGCCCGGTCTGGCGCGGTGGTTCGCACGGTGAACCTGAACTGCTCGCGCGCTGTTATCGCGAAACCGCGCGGCTTGCCTTGCAGCAGGCGCTGGTTTCAATCGCCTATCCGGCGATCAGCACCGGTGTGTATGGCTATCCGAAGGAAGCCGCGGCGCAGATCGCCGTGCGCGAGCTGCGGAGGTTCGAGGATCGTTTCGAGCGAATGGTTCTCTGCGCGTACAGCGTGGCCGATGGCGATCTCTATGAACGCATGCTGGCGACTCGCACCACGGGTTGATCGTTCGATTTAACGGGTTGTTGAAAAAGGCCCATCCATGGCCTTTTCAACGTCGCAACCGAAAAGCGTGGTTTTCGGTTGCTCACGAAAATCAAACACTTGTGCGTTCGATTTTCGGGCGAGACGTCCCTGTCTCGCGTTAACAGGCCGTTGAAAAGAGAATTTCAACAGCCTGTTAAAATCGCGCCTTGCCGCCGAGTGCCGGTCCGGTGGATCGCGGGTTGCACCCGCCGGTTCACACGCCCAGCAGTTGCCGGTCGACGAGGTCGCACAGGCAATGGATCGCAAGCAGATGGACTTCCTGGATGCGCGCCGTTCGGTCGCCGGGCACCCGTAGCTCGATGTCTTGATCGCGTAGAAGCGTTGCGATGGATCCGCCGTCGCCGCCCGTCAGGGCGATCACGTCGATCTGTCGCGCGTGCGCGGCCACGACGGCGGCCGCGACGTTCGCCGAGCGTCCGCTGGTGGAGATCGCCAGCAGCACATCGCCGGGCTGGCCGAGTGCCTCGATCTGCCGCGCGAAAACCCGCGCGTATTCGAAATCGTTGGCGATGGAAGTCAGCGTGGAACTGTCGGTGGTGAGCGCGATCGCGGGCAGGCCCGGTCGGTCGCGTTCGAACCGGTTGATCATCTCCGAGGAGAAGTGCTGCGCGTCGGCGGCCGATCCGCCATTGCCGCAGGACATCACCTTGTGGCCGCCAACCAGACACTGAAACAGGCGCGCGGATGCGCGGGCCAGCGGCCCGCCCATGGTCTCGCGCGCGCGCTGCTTCTGTTCGATGCTGGCGGCGAAATGCGCGTCGATGATGGTTTCGAGTTCGGTCATGGCCTCAGGCGTCGAGATCAAAGGCGTTGCGAATCCACTGCGGCTCGCTGGCGTCGTTGCCATCGAGCGTCATGACGTCGAACCGGCAGGCCGGCCAGTCGCGTGCGTGGTGGCGCGCAATATACTCGAGTGCACAGGCCGCGAGCCGCGCGCGCTTGCGGCGATCCACCGACGCCGCCGCCCCGCCGAAGCGCGAGCTGCTGCGCATGCGCACCTCGACGAAAACCAGCGTCTCGCCATCACGCATGACGAGATCGATCTCGCCGCGTCGCGTGCGAAAGTTGCGGGTGACGGTCAGTAGTCCGTGACGTTGCAGGTGCGCCTCGGCACGGCGCTCTGCGCTGGCGCCGTCGCGCGCTTGGGTTGGACGGCGCGCGGACAGCAGGCGCATCAGCGCGCGGGCATCACGATGGGTGTGGTCGGCAATGCTTCGGCACTCGTACCGATGCTGCCGTCTTCGCGAAGTGGTATGGCCAGACCATCGCGAAATTCCGCCCAGGCCGGCGTGCGCATGACGACGCCGGTGCTGTTGATCGCGAGTTGTCCGGTCAGGCCATCGAGCGTCGTGTCACCGTCGCGGTGCGCGGCAACGGCGAGCCGGTAGCCGTCCGCGCCGAGCGCAAACAGGCGGCGATACTGGCTGCGTGCGTGTTCCAGCAGTGCCTCGATGCGGTTGCGTGAAAGTTCGCCGAAGCGCTGCGGTTCGATGATCCACGGCAGGTCTTCAAAACGTACACCATCCAGATCGGCGTCACGCGGCGGATCGGCAACGCCTGAGTAGGCTGATGATGTCGCGTATACCGGCATCGCGTCGGGGTAGTGGAACTCGAACAACGGTTTGAGCAGGCGCGCCTGTCGTGGCTGGGCGGAAACGACGATTGCATCCACGTCGCCGCGCGGACGCGGCTCGAATTCCATGCGCATGCCGATCGCATCCTGCAGCGCCCGGCGGCGCGACTCGCTTGCATCCACGGCAAGTGCGGCGCGCACCGGCTGGCCGAAGTCGAAGCCTTCCGTATCGTAATGTTCGACCGCCAGCAGCCGGCCGCCCAACGCCGCAAGTTCGGCACCAAAGGCACGCGCCGTGCGCTGGCCGGCGTCGTTGTTCGGCGCGAGCATCACGGCGTTGCGGTGGCCGTCGGCAAAGAACCGCTGGGCCAGTGCGACGGCCTCGGTCTCCGGCGGCAGCCCGAACTGCACCCAGCCTGCAGGCAGGGCCGCATCTGCCTCGAGCGCGTTCAGTGCAAACACCGGGACGCTCGTCGGCGCGCTGGTGGCGATGGCCGCCAGCACTTCCTTGCGCAGCGGGCCGAGGATCAGGTTCGTCTGTTCGGCGGCGAGCGCGGCGTAGAGCGCGGCATGATCCTGCGCAAGCGTGGTGTCCACAATGCTCAGCGCGGGGCGGTCCGGGCCGTCCAGATACCAGGCGGCGAGCACGCCTTCACGCACGGCGCGACCGACATCGGCGTAGACACCGCTTTCCGGCACCAGCACGGCGACGCGTTCGAGCGGGTGGAATTCCTCGCGAACTCGCAGATGGGCGTTCGACAGAATACCGTCGAGCAACGGATGTCCGGGGTTGGTGGTACGCCAGTCGGCGAGATCGATCGGACCGATGGATTCGACCTGACGCAGGCCGCGCAGGCGCTCGACGAGGTCGATCCAACCACGCATGGTCGCGGGCTGGTCGACGGCCAGTTCGCGCAGGCGCTGCGGTCCGAGATGGTTCAGTGCCGAGATCAGGTCGATCTGGTTCGTGCCGCGCCGTTGGTAATCGGCGATCAGCGAATCGACCCATGCCCGCGACTGTGCCGCGGCAAACCACTCGCCCGCGGCGGCGGAGGCATCGGCGCGCAGGAGGTGATATTCAACCTCCAGCGCCAGGTCACCGACGTTGGTATCGGCTTGTGTGAGCTGTGCCAGCGCGGTGGCGTGGTCGCCCTCGATCAGCGCGGCGCGCGAGAGCCACATCTGCCTGCGCAGGGCGTCGGCCGGCGTCATGTCGGGGGCCGCGACCAGTTCCATCGCCGCGCGGACGCCGGTCGGGTCGCCGGCATCGGCAAACGCGCGGGCCGCTTCGAACGCAAGCGATGCGCGCTGCGGTCCCGGCGCGCTGGCCGCCGCGACGAGCCGTTCCGCGGGATTCTGTTCACGCACCGCGATCGGCTGTTGCGGTGCTGGTGGCGGCGGTTCACGGGCGGTCTCGCAGCCAGCTGCGAAAAGCAGCGGACCGATCACGGCCAGGAGATGTAGAAGGCGGGGCGCTTGCATGCGGGCGGACACGGCGGGCAGGATGCCTGAAAGTATCTGGCGCGCTGGAATTCGCTGTCAAACCTGTCGGCTTTCCCGAGCGTTACGGTCATTCAGACCGCAGGCCGCATACCAGGCTGTTGAAACTCTCTTTTCAACGGCCTGTTGGCGCGAGACAGGGATGGCCCGCCCGAAAATCGAACGCACAAGTGTTTGATTTTCGTGAGCAACCGAAAACCACGCTTTTCCGTTGCGACGTTGAAAAGGCCATGGAAGGGCCTTTTTCAACAACCTGTGAAGCCACCCACCTGATCGATGAATCCCGAACTGAGCGGCGTCCTGAGTGTTGTTGCCTTGCCGATCGGCAACGCGGATGACCTGAGCCCGCGTGCCGGCGCCGTACTGCGGGCCGCAGGGCTGATCGCCGCGGAAGACACCCGACGCGCGCGGCCGCTGCTCGCGGCCATTGGTGCTGGCGCACGCCTCGTCAGCTACCACGAACACAACGAAGAGGCCGCGTCGCGGAGCGTGCTGGAGGCCCTGCGCGCGGGCACGGATGTCGCGTTGATCAGCGATGCCGGGACGCCGCTGGTGAGCGATCCCGGTTTCCGCATCGTGCAGGCTGCCCATCGCGAGGGCGTGCGTGTGGTGCCCGTGCCGGGCGCCTGTGCGGCGGTGGTCGCGCTGAGCGCCAGTGGACTCGGCGGCGCGGGTTTTGCATTCGACGGCTTTCCACCGCGCAAGGCCGCGGCCAGAAGGGCATGGTTCAGCGAACGTGTCGCCGAACCGCGCACATTGATCTTTTACGAATCCGCGCATCGTATCGTCGCGAGCGTCCGTGATATGGCCGAGGTGTTGGGCGCCGGGCGCGAGGCGACGCTGGCGCGCGAACTCACCAAGACCTACGAGACCGTGCGGCACGGCACGCTCGGCAGCTTGCTCGACTATCTGAACGAGGACGAAAACCACACGCGCGGCGAATTTGTCGTGCTGGTCGCACCCGCGCCGCAGGCCGGCACCGATCAGGCCTCTGCGGACCGGCTGCTGCGCGCCCTAGCCGGCGAGTTGCCGGCCACGGCGGCCGCGCGGGTCGCAGCCCGTGTGACGGGGCTCTCGCGGCAGGACCTCTACCGGCGCGCGCTGGAGCTTGGTGACAAGACCGACTGATACAATTGCCAGCGGGGAGTCGGCCAGGCAGTCGCTGCCCGCCGTTGGCGGGTGGAGGAAAGTCCGGGCTCCGCAGGACAGGACGCCAGGTAACCCCTGGGCGGCGCGAGCCGACGGAAAGTGCCACAGAAAATATACCGCCCAAGCAGCCGCAGGCTGCCGGTAAGGGTGAAATGGTGCGGTAAGAGCGCACCGCGCCGCTGGTAACAGCGGTGGCAGGGTAAACCCCGTCCGGAGCAAGACCGAATAGGGAGGCCGGCGGCGTCAAGGCCGCGACGTGTGGTCCGCACGTGTCTCCGGGTAGGTCGCTTCAGGGGCGCGGCGACGCGCCTCGCAGATGAATGGCTGCCCCCGACAGAACCCGGCTTATCGGCCGGCTCCCCACCTTTGATCACCCCGTGCAGCCGCTCATGGGCTCCGCGCTGCGCGGGCTCTGCGCAGGCGTTGCGCGAAATCCCACCGGTCAGGTCCGTCTCTGGTGTTGGGCCCCAGCTCGACACCTGTGTCCCTAAACCTGAAAACCTGCATCAGGTTCCGTTCGTAAGCGACTGTATCAGCGGGTAAAGCGTCTCTCGCTGGTCGAGCAATCCGAGCTAAGTCGTTGTACAAAAAGACAGTTTTCCCTCGGGCGAATGCTCGAATCCCCTTGACTTCCCGTCCCGCGGATACCTAAATAGTGGAACGAAGTGGGAAAAAGTGGCTTGAAATGGAATTCTCCACGGGAGTGTATGTACGGTGTTTCGCGGCATCGCCGAAATCACGCTAGACGCGAAGGGCCGATTCGCGTTGCCCACGCGGCATCGTGCGGCCGTGCAGACGGCCTGCCAGGGCCATCTGGTGTGCACGCTCGACATCATGGATTCCTGCCTGCTCCTGTACCCCCTGCCGGAATGGGAACGCGTCGAGTCCAATCTTGCCTCGGCACCGAACATGAATGCCATGGCGCGCGACATGCAGCGCTGGCTGATCGGCCACGCGACCGAGATCGACGTGGATGCCCAGGGCCGTCTGCTGCTGCCGTCGCCGCTGCGCAATGCCGTCAAACTCGATCGCAACATGGTCATGTTCGGCCAGGGGCGACGGTTCGAACTCTGGGCCGCCGAGGTCTGGGCCGAGCGCAGCGAACAGATGCGCGCGAAGCCGTTCGATCCGAACGCGCCCGAACTCCCCGATGCGCTGCGCAATTTCTCGCTGTGAGCGGGCAATGAACGGCGCGAATTCCGACAGCGATGGCGATGCCTCCGGCAGTGAACGACCCGGTCCAGTCAACACCGCACCGCGCCGTGCTGCTCGACGCCGCGGTCGCGGCGCTGGCGATTCGGCCCGACGGTCGCTACCTCGACGCAACGTACGGGCGTGGCGGTCACGCCGGTGCGATCCTCGCGCGGCTCGGTAGGGACGGCCACATGCTCGCGGTGGATCGGGACCCGGCGGCGATACGCGACGGGCTGGCGCGCTATGGCGCCGACCCGCGCTTTGCGATCGAACACACAGCGTTCTCCGGACTCGACCGGCTGGTGCGCGAGCGGGACTGGGCGGGGCGGGTCGACGGCGTGCTGGCCGACCTTGGCGTGTCCTCGCCGCAGCTCGACGAATCCGCGCGTGGCTTCAGCTTTCTGCGCGACGGGCCGCTGGACATGCGCATGGACCCCAGCCGCGGGCCGTCGGCGGCCGAATGGCTGGCGCGCGCCAGCGCTCAGCAGATCGCAGGCTGCCTTCGCGAGTACGGCGAGGAGCGCGACGCCGCGCGCATCGCCCGCGCAATCGTCGCCGAGCGCACCGAACGGCCGATCGAAACCACCGGCCAACTCGCCGGCCTCATCGAGCGGGTCGTACGCCGGCGCGAACCGGGCCGGCATCCGGCCACGCGCGCGTTCCAGGCCATTCGTATCCAGGTCAACGGCGAACTCGATGAGCTGCGGACCCTGCTCGATTTCGTGCTCGGCTGGCTCGCCCCGGGCGGACGGCTGGCCGTGATCAGCTTTCACTCGCTGGAAGACCGCATGGTCAAGCGCTGGATGCGCGATCACGCGCGCCCGCCGCAGATGCCGCGCGGGCTGCCCGCCCCCGAGGTCACGCCGCCCATGCGTCTGGTCGGGCAGGCGGTCTTCGCCGACGAAGACGAGATCGCGGCAAACCCGCGCGCACGCAGTGCCGTGCTGCGCGTGGCGGAGCGTGTGCAATGAGCGCCCTGTTGCGTGGGCTTGCGACGGCCGCGCTTGCGCTTGCGGTGATTGCCAGTGCGCTCGCCAGCGTCTATGTCGTCGACGAGCATCGTCGGACGCTTCGCGATTTGCAGGCCGCGCGGACCGATCGCGACGCACTGCTGACCGCCTGGGAGCGGCTGCGCATCGAGCACGGCACGCTGGCGGCCTACGACGAGGTCGAGCGCCGCGCGCGCAAGGCCTTCGCGATGCAGGTGCCGCCGCCGGCCGAGGTCGTGGTGCTCGGGGTCGGCACGGGAGCGGGCGATGGCCGCTGAGCGCAGCAGCCGCTGGCGTTATGGACTGGTCGGCGCAATCTTCGTCGCTGGCGCTGCCGCGCTTGGCGCCCGCGCGTATTTCCTGCAGGTGGTCGATGTCGACTTCCTGCGCAAGCAGGGCGAGGGCCGCTATCTCGCGGCGTTGCCAACCGTGGCGCGTCGCGGGGTCATCACCGATCGCAACGGCGAACCGCTCGCAGTTTCGACGGCCGTGCAGTCCGTGGGGCTGATCCCGGGCGAGTTCGAACCCACGCCCGAAAACTTCGAACGCCTCGCGCGCGTCATCGGCGCAAAGCCAAAAGCCCTTGGCAGGCGTTTTGCGGCGAATCGCAACAGCAACATCGTGCTCGTTGCGCGACGGGTCACGCCGGAGATCGCTGATCGGGTCACGGCGCTGGAACTCGAAGGCGTGCGTCTGGAGCGCGACTACCGGCGCTTCTATCCGTCGGGCGAGGCGAGTGCACATGTAATCGGTTTCACCGATGTCGACGACGTCGGCCAGGAGGGGCTCGAACTCGCGCTGGAATCGCGGCTTGCCGCGACGCCGGGGCTGCGCCGTGTCATGCGTGATCGCACCGGCCGGCTGGTCGACGAGGTCGGGCTGATCGAGGCCGCGCATGACGGCGTCGATGTTGCGCTGGCGCTGGACCATCGCCTCCAGTACATCGCGTATCGGGAACTGAAAGCGGCGGTGCAGTCCGCCGGCGCGCGCGGCGGCAGTCTGGTGCTGCTGGACCCGGCAACGGGCGAAATCCTCGCGATGGCGAATCAGCCGTCGTTCAATCCGAACAGTGCGGACAAGGGCGAACTGCGCGCGCGTCGCAATGCCGCGGTGGCCGACGTGATCGAGCCCGGGTCGACACTGAAACCGTTCACCATCGCCGCGGCGCTCGAGGCGCATGCGCTCACGCCTGGTTCGATCATCGAAACCAGCCCGGGCTGGATGCGCGTTGGCAAGTACACCGTGCGCGATCATCGCGACTACGGCGCGATTCCGGTTGCGGACGTCATTCGCCATTCGAGCAACGTGGGTGCCGGCAAGATCGCGCTCGCACAGCCGCGCGAGCGGCTTGCGCATCTGTACGACATGCTCGGCTTCGGCCGGCCCACCCAGAGCGCGTTCCCGGGCGAAGGCGCGGGGCAGCTTGCGCCGCCCGGCGAGTGGTCCGATGCGCAGCACGCCACGCTCGGTTATGGCTACGGGATCGGCGTGACGACCCTGCAACTCGCGCAGGCGTATGCGGTGATCGCCAACGACGGCGTGTTCACGCCTGTCACCTTTGAGCTGCGCGATGGTCCCGTCGAACAAACCCGCGTGCTGGATGCCCAGACCGCGCGGCAGCTGCGTGCGATGCTCGAAACCGTCGTTCGCGACGGCACCGGCCGCGCCGCGGCCGTGCCGCGTTATCGCGTCGGCGGCAAGACCGGCACCGTGCACAAGGTCAGTCGCGACGGCTATTCCGAAGACCGCTACCGCGCGCTGTTTGCCGGCATGGCGCCGATCACGACGCCCGAACTCGTACTCGTGGTCGTCATCGACGAACCGGCGGCCGGCGAATACTTCGGCGGCCAGGTCGCCGCCCCCGTGTTCAGCGCCGTGATGGCGCAGGCGCTGCGCCTGCGCAGCATCGCGCCGGAGCTGGAACGGCCCGCGACGCGGCTGGCCTCCTCGGTGGGCGCGCCATGATGGTCGCGCCCACACAGAACGACGGCTGGCGCCTGGACACCCTGCTGACGGGGCTGCCGGTGCGTGGACTGCCGCCCGCGGTCCGCGTCGCCGGCCTTAGTGCGAACAGTCGCGCGCTGCGCGCCGGCGAGGTATTTGTCGCGCTGGCCGGCCAGGCGCACCACGGGCTTGAATTTCTTGACCCCGCACGCGCGGCCGGGGCCGTCGCGGTGCTGGCCGAGCCCGACGCGCGCTGGCCGGCCGCCGCGATCGTCCGGCTGGCCACGCGTGCCCTGCCCGTGCTTGCGGTCGAAGCCCTCGGCCGGCATGCCGGTGCGCTCGCCGCGCGCTTCCATGGCGCGCCGTCGCGGCGCATCACGGTGGTCGGTGTCACCGGCACGAACGGCAAGACCAGCGTCACGCACTACCTCGCGCAGGCGCTGGGCCCGGATGCCGCGGTGATCGGCACGCTGGGCAGCGGCCGGCCGGGCGCGCTGGCGTCGGCCACGCACACGACGCCGGATGCCGTCAGCGTGCAGGAGATTCTCTCGGGCTTCATCGCCGACGGCCTGCGCTTCGCGGCGATGGAAGTGTCCTCGCACGCGCTCGCGCAGGGGCGGGTCGAGGCCGTGCACATGCCGGTCGCGATCCTCACGAACGTCACGCGCGACCACCTGGATTTTCACGGCGATCTGGACGCCTATCGCGCCGCGAAGCAGAAACTCTTCACCCGCCCCGGGCTGGATGCCGCGGTACTGAATGCCGACGATCCCGCGGCCGAGCAGTACGCGGCGGCACTCGCGCGCGGCGTGCGGCGCCTGCGTTACTCGCTGCAACCGGGCGTGTCCGAGTTGCATGCGAAGCGCGTTGCGACCGTTGCCGAGGGGCTGGTGATCGAGCTTGACGGTGCATACGGAACGGCCACGGTGGAACTGCCGTTGTACGGCCGCTTCAATGCGGCGAACGCGCTTGCGGCTGCGGGCGGACTGCTGGCGCTCGGTCTGCGGCTGGACGATGTCGTGCAGCGCCTCGCGCGCCTGCGGCCAGTGGCCGGGCGCATGCAGCGGCTCGGCGGCGACCGGCAGCCGCTGGTGATCGTCGACTACGCGCACACGCCGGATGCGCTGGAGAATCTGTTGACCGCGGCGCGGGCGCACACGCAGGGATCGCTGATCTGCGTGTTCGGCTGCGGCGGCGATCGGGACCGCGGCAAGCGTCCGCTGATGGGCGCGATCGCCGAGCGCTTGGCCGATCAGGTCACGATCACCGATGACAATCCGCGTCACGAGGACGGCGATGCCATCGTCGCCGAGATCGTGGCGGGTCTGGAGCGGCCCGCGGCCGCCACCGTGCAACGCGACCGGCGTCGCGCGATTGCTGCGGCCATTGGCGCCGCCGCTGCGGGCGACGTCATCGTCATTGCGGGCAAGGGTCATGAGCGCGAGCAGCAGATCGGCGATCTGCGACTGCCGTTCGACGATGCCGCGGTCGCGCGGGCCGCGCTGGACGGGCGGGAATGATCGCCATGTCGCTCAGCCAGGCAGCCCGACCGCTTGCCGGAACCATCTCGGGTGCCGACGCCACGTTCACGGGTGTCAGCACCGATACGCGCCGGCTCGCCGCGGGGAATCTGTTCGTCGCGCTGCGCGGTGCGAACTTCGACGGCCATGCGTTTCTCGCCGAGGCGCAGGCGGGTGGCGCCGCGGCGGCGCTGGTGAATCATCCGCTGGACGGCGTATCGATTCCGCAGCTGGTGGTGGCCGACACGCTTGCGGCGCTGCAGGTGCTTGCGCACCGGCATCGTCAGTCCTGTGCCGGGCGCGTGATCGCACTGACCGGCTCGAACGGCAAGACCACGGTCAAGGAGATGATCGCCGCGATTCTGCGCGCCCATTACGGCCCGGAATCCGTGCTCGCCACGCGCGGCAATCTGAACAACCACATCGGCGTGCCACTGATGCTCTGCGAACTCGATTGCGAGCGGCATCAGGCGGCGGTGTTCGAACTCGGCGCGAATCACCGCGGCGAGATCGCCATGCTCGCGGCGCTCGTCGAGCCGGAGATCGCGCTGGTCACGAATGTCGCGCCGGCGCATCTCGAGGGCTTCGGCTCGGTCGAGGCCGTTGCGCAGACCAAGGGCGCGATCTACGCGGCCCTGCCGGCCGACGGCACGGCCGTGGTCAACGCCGACGAACACTTCGCGCCGCAATGGGTCGAGCGGCTCGGTACGCGACGCTGTATCCGCTTCGGCGCGAGTCCGCAGGCCGATGTGCGGTTCCTGCCGGAGCGGCTGCGCACGATCGGTGCGGGACATGGCGCACGCACGGCGTTTTCGCTTGCGCTCGGCAAGCGTGAAGCGTCCTTCGAGATGGCCCTGTTGGGCCGGCACAACGTGCTCAACGCGGCGGCTGCCATGGCCGTGGCGCTGGCGCTCGACATTCCGGCCGCGACGGTCGCCGACGCGCTTGCGGAACTGGCACCCGCGCCGGGTCGGCTCAATGCGCTTGCGCATCGCGCCGGCGGGCTGCTGATCGACGACAGCTACAACGCCAATCCCGCGTCGCTTGCGGCCGCGATCGAGGTGCTGGCGAGCGCCGGCGGCGAACGCGTGCTGGTGCTCGGCGACATGGCGGAGCTCGGTGACGATGCGCGCGGCTGGCATGCGCGCGCCGGCGCGTTCGCGCGGGCCGCGGGTATCGATCGGCTGGTTGCGGTGGGGCCGCTGTCGGCCGCCGCGGCGCAGGCGTTCGGGCGCGGCGGCGAGGTGTTCGCGGACCGCTCGGCGGCGACCCGCGCGCTGCGCGATTCGCTTGCAGTCGATCAGTCGCTGCTGGTCAAGGGCTCGCGCACCGCGGGCATGGATGCAGTCGTGCGCGAACTCGCCAGGGCGGAGGGCTGAGCCGTGCTGCTCTGGCTTGCTGAATGGCTGACCCGCTTCCACGACGGCTTCGCGGTATTCCAGTATCTGACGCTGCGTGGACTGCTGAGCGTGCTGACCGCGCTCGGCATTGCGCTGCTCGTCGGTCCGGCGATGATCCGCTCGCTGAACCGATACCAGATCGGTCAGACGGTGCGCAGCGATGGCCCGCAGACGCATCTGTCCAAGGCCGGTACGCCGACCATGGGCGGCGCGCTGATCCTCGTCGCGATCGCCACGGCGGTGCTGCTGTGGGCGGATTTGTCCAACCGCTACGTCTGGGTCGTGCTGCTGACGACGGCCGCCTTCGGCGTGATCGGCTTCGTCGACGACTATCGCAAGCTCGTGCTGAAGGATTCGCGTGGCCTGCCGGCGCGCTGGAAATACCTGTTCCAGTCCATCGCCGGACTCGCCGCCGGGCTGTGGCTGTACTTCACCCAGCAGTCGCCGGCCGAGTCGCAGCTGATCATCCCGTTCTTCAAGACACTCGTCTTCGAGCTGGGTCCCTGGTATGTGCTGTGGGTCTACCTGGTCGTGGTCGGTGCCAGCAACGCGGTGAACCTGACCGACGGCCTGGACGGGCTCGCGATCATGCCGACGGTGCTGGTCGGCGGCGCGCTCGGTGTGTTCGCGTATGCGTCCGGACACGCGAAGTTCGCGAGCTATCTGCTGCTGCCGAATCTGCCCGGGGTCGGCGAAGTGATCATCGTCTGTGGCGCGATCGTCGGCGCCGGCCTGGGTTTCCTGTGGTTCAACACCTACCCCGCGCAGGTGTTCATGGGCGACATCGGCGCACTGGCGCTGGGCGCGGCGCTCGGCTTGATCGCGGTGGTCGTCCGTCAGGAACTCGTGCTCGTGATCATGGGCGGTGTGTTCGTGATCGAGACGATCTCCGTGATCCTGCAGGTCGGCTCGTATCGTCTGACCGGCCGGCGGCTGTTCCGCATGGCGCCGATTCATCACCACTTCGAGCTCAAGGGCTGGCCGGAGCCGCGCGTCATCGTGCGGTTCTGGATCATCACCGTGATCCTCGTCTCGATCGGGCTCGCGAGCCTGAAGATCCGGTGAGCGCGGATGTCTTGCGCGAACGGGATTCATCCGATGCCTGATGCCGGCACGCTGATCGTCGGTCTGGGCGCGACCGGGCGCTCGGTGCTGCGTCACCTGCTCGCGCGTGGCGAACGGCCCGCGCTGGCGGATACGCGTGTCGCCCCGCCCGGCATCGACGCGCTGCGTGCCGAGCATCCCGATTTGCGGATCGCGACCGGACCGCTGTCCGCGGAACTGCTGACCGGCTTCGATCGCATCGTGCTGTCGCCGGGCGTCGCGCTCGCCGAGCCCGCGGTGCAGGCGGCGCTCGCCGCTGGCGTGGAGGTCATCGGCGACATCGAACTGTTCGCGCGGATTGCGCGTGCGCCGGTCATTGCGATCACCGGTTCCAACGGCAAGAGCACGGTCACGACCCTGGTCGCCGAAATGGCGCGCACGGACGGTGTCGACGTGCGTGTAGGCGCCAACCTCGGGGAACCCGCGCTCGACCTGCTCGGCGACGCGGAACCTGCGCTGTACGTGCTGGAGCTGTCGAGCTTCCAGCTCGAAACGACCCGGTCGCTGCGTGCGCGCGCGGCCTGTGTGCTGAACGTCTCGCCGGATCACATGGATCGCTACGCGACGCTCGACGACTACGCGGGCGCGAAGCGCCGCGTCTATGCCGGCGCCCAGACCGTCGTCGTGAATCTCGACGACCCGCGCACGGCGTCCGGTCCGGTCGCTGCCGAGGTCGTCGGCTTCACGCTCGGTCGGCCGCGCAACGGTCGCGAATTCGGCCGCATCGAGCGGGACGGTCGTCTGTTTCTCGCCTGCGGCTCGGACAGCTGGATGGCGGTCGACGACCTCGCCCTGGCCGGCGCGCACAACCAGGCCAATGCGCTCGCGGCGCTGGCGCTTGGCACGGCCGCCGGGCTGTCGCGTGAGGCGATGGTCGCGACGCTGCGGCGCTTTCGCGGGCTCGCGCATCGCACGCAGCCGGTCGGTCGGCGCGGCGGGATCGACTGGTATGACGACTCCAAGGGCACGAACGTCGGCGCGACGCTGGCTGCGATCGAGGGGCTGGCGGCGATCCTGCCGGACGCCGCGCGTGTCGTGCTGATCGCCGGCGGCCAGGGCAAGGGGCAGGCGTTTGATGCGCTGGCCGAGCCGGTTCGCAGATACGTTCGCGGTGTCGTGCTGATCGGCGAGGACGCGCCGAAGATCGAGGCGGTGCTGCCACCCGGGACGGCCATCGCGCACGCGGATTCGATGCCCGCCGCCGTCGAGGCCGCCGCGCGGTTCGCGCAGCCCGGGGACGCCGTGCTGCTGTCGCCGGCCTGTGCCAGCTTCGACATGTTCAACGGCTACGCCGACCGCGGTGACCGCTTTCAGCGCGCCGTGCGGGAGCGATTCGCATGAGTGCCGCGCGTGCCACGGCCAGCGCCACTCCACCGCGTATGGCGAGCGCGCTGTGGCTGTACGTGCCGATTGCCGTGCTGGTCGGCCTCGGTGTCGTCATGGTCGCGTCGGCGACCCTGCACGCCGGCGATGCCGAGCCCTCGATGACGCTGTTCACCCGGCATGTGCAGTTTCTGACCGCGGCCATCGGTCTTGGCATCCTCGCCTGGGTCGTGCCGGTGAGCGCCTGGCGGTTTGCGGCGCCGTATCTGTTTCTCGGCGCGCTGGCCCTGCTCGCCATCGTGCTGGTGCCGGGTGTGGGGCGTACCGCGAACGGCGCGACGCGCTGGATACCGCTGATCGCAGGCATCAACCTGCAGCCATCGGAGTGGATGAAGCTGGCGTCGATCGTGTTCCTGGCGGCCTACCTGGACAACCGTCACGACGAACTCGGGCAACCGGTGCGCGGTTTCTGGATGCCGCTGGTGCTGCTCGCCGTGGCGGCCGGGCTGCTGCTGCTCGAGCCGGATTTCGGCACCTTGTTCGTGGTCGTTGCGACCGGTCTCGGTCTGCTGTTCCTGGCCGGCATGCCGCTTGCCCAGTTCACCGGCATGTTGCTCGCGTTTGCGGTTGCGGCGGCCGCCGCCGTGATGATGGCGCCGTATCGCGTGGCCCGCGTGATGAGCTTTCACAACCCCTGGGAAGATCCGCTTGCCACCGGCTACCAGCTGGTGCAGTCGCTGATTGCTTTCGGTCGGGGTGGTGTGGAAGGCGTTGGCCTGGGCGCCGGCGTGCAGAAGCTCTTTTATCTGCCCGAGGCCCACAACGATTTCGTGCTCGCGGTCATCGGCGAGGAGCTGGGTCTGATCGGCACGCTCACCGTCATTGCACTGATCGCGCTGGTCGCCCTGCGTGGGCTGGCACTGGCGCGTCGCGCCCATGCGCTGAAGCAGGATTTCGCGGCCTGGGTTGCAGCCGGCATCGCGTTGTGGATCGGGCTGCAGGGGCTGGTGCATGTCGGGGTGAATCTCGGCGTGCTGCCGACCAAGGGGCTGACGCTGCCGTTCGTGAGTTTTGGCGGCAACGCGCTGCTGGTGCTCGGAGTGGCGGTCGGCCTGCTCGCCCGCATCGACTATGAGACGGCCGAGCGGCGGGTGCTCGAAGGCGGTGGGCGGTGACCGTGATGATCATGGCCGGCGGCACCGGCGGGCATGTGTTTCCGGCGCTGGCCTGTGCCGAGGCGCTGCGCGAGCGCGGTCACCGGGTGGTCTGGTTCGGGACGCGCCGCGGCATCGAATCCCGCGTCGTGCCGCAGGCCGGATTCGAGGTCGAGTGGTCGCCGATGACCGGTCTGCGCGGTAAGGGCGCGCTCGGCTGGGCCGTCGCGCCGTTTCGTCTGGCGGGCGCCGTGTGGAACGCCCTGGGGGTTCTGCGCCGGCAGCGTCCGAAGCTGGTACTGGGCATGGGCGGCTATGTTGCGGCGCCCGGCGGCCTTGCGGCCTGGCTGTCCGGCGTGCCGCTGGTCATCCACGAGCAGAACGCCATCGCTGGCATGACCAATCGTCGGCTGGAACGGTTTGCCTCACGTCGGCTTGCCGCATTCGCCGGCGCGTTCCGCAGCTGTGGTGTGCGCATCTGCGGCAATCCCGTGCGCCGGGAGATCAGCATGCTCGCGTCGCCCGCCGAACGCTTTGCAGGTCGGGATGGGCCGTTGCGGTTGCTGGTGCTGGGCGGCTCGCTCGGTGCGACCGCGTTGAACGCGCTCGTTCCATCGGCAATTGCGCGCCTGCCCGAAGGCCGTCGCCCGGTCGTACGCCACCAGACCGGGCGGCAGATCGACGCCGCGCGCGACGCCTATGCCGCGCATGGTGTCCAGGCCGAACTTGGCGAATTCATCGACGACATGGCCGGCGCCTATGCCTGGGCCGATTTCGTCATCGCGCGGGCCGGCGCCCTGACGGTTTCGGAGCTGGCCGCGGCGGGACTGGGCGGCATCCTCGTGCCGTATCCGCACGCGGTCGACGACCACCAGAGCGCGAACGCGCGGGTGCTGGTCGAGGCCGGCGCGGCGGTCATCGAGCAACAGGCCACGCTGACGGCCGAGACGCTGGCCGCGCATCTGGACACGCTGGATCGCGCGCGCGCGCTGGCCTGGGCAAATGCCGCGCGCACGCTGGCACGGCCGGATGCGACCCAGTGTGTGGTTGCGACCTGCGAGGAGGTGCTCGATGGTCGCGTTTGAGCGTCCGCACCACGGGGCGATTCCGCGCGAGGCGATGGGCCGCGTGCGGCACCTGCATTTCGTCGGCATCGGTGGTTCCGGCATGAGCGGGATCGCCGAGGTGCTGCTGAATCTCGGTTATCGCATCACCGGATCGGATCGTGCGGCGAATACGGCAACTGATCGTCTCGCCAAACTCGGTGCGGAGATCGTCTTCGAGCACTCCGCCGCAAACATCGCCGGTGCCGATGCTGTGGTGGTATCGACGGCGATCGCCGCTGACAACCCGGAACTGCGGGCCGCACGCGAGACGCGCGTGCCGGTCGTGCGCCGCGCCGAAATGCTCGCCGAGCTGATGCGCTTCCGTTACGGCATTGCGATTGCCGGCACCCATGGCAAGACGACCACGACCAGCCTGGTGGCGAGCATCCTCGCCGAGGCCGGTCTGGACCCGACCTTCGTGATCGGCGGCGTGCTGACCTCCGCCGGCGCGAGCGCGCGGCTCGGGGCCGGCCGCTATCTCGTCGCCGAGGCCGACGAGTCCGACGCGTCGTTCCTGCACCTGCAACCGATGATCGCGGTCGTCACGAACATCGACGCCGATCACATGCAGACCTACGGTGGTGATTTCGCGCGTCTGCGCCAGACCTTCTTGGAGTTTCTCTATCACTTGCCGTTCTACGGGCTCGCGGTGCTCTGCATCGACGACCGCGAAACCGCGGCCCTGTTGCCCAAGGTCGCGCGCCCGGTGCGTACCTACGGCATCGAGCGTGACGACGCCGATCTCGCCGCGCGCAATCTGCGCCCCGACGGCGGCGCGATGCAGTTCGATCTGGTGGTGCGCGGTGAACCGCCGGTGCCGGTGCGGCTGAATCTGCCCGGACGCCACAACGTCCGCAATTCGCTCGCCGCCGCTGCCGTCGCGCTGGAGATCGGCGTCGGCATCGAGCATGTGCAGGCCGCGCTCGCGGGCTTTGCCGGCATCGGCCGGCGCTTCCAGATTCACGACGACGTACGGCTGGGCGACGCGCGGGTGACCACCGTCGACGACTATGGCCATCACCCGGCCGAGATCGCTGCCACGCTGGACGCCGCGCGCGCCGTGTGGCCGCAGCGCCGGCTGGTGCTGGCGTTCCAGCCGCATCGTTATTCCCGAACACGCGATCTGTTCGACGACTTCTGTCGCGAACTCTCGCGTGCCGACGCCCTGTTGATCGTCGAGGTCTATCCGGCCGGCGAGGCACCCATTGCAAACGCCGACGGGCGTGCGCTGGCGCGCGGCGTGCGTGCGCGCGGCGTGGTCGAGCCGGTGTTCGTCGAGCGCGTGGAGGCCCTGCCGGCTGCCATCGAAACTGCTGCGCGCGACGGCGATGTGGTGCTGCTGATGGGTGCCGGTTCCATCGGCCGGATTGCGGCGCAGATCGCGGCGGGAGGCGGCGCATGATGGCGGCGCGGACGACCGACGGACTGCGTGGCGAGCTTGCGCAGAACATCGCCCTGGACCGCTACACCTCGTGGCGGGTCGGCGGCCGTGCGGCGCGTGTGTACCGGCCTGCGGATCGCGACGATCTGTGCCGGTTTCTCGCCGGACTGGACCCGGCCGAGCCGCTGCTGTGGATCGGACTGGGCAGCAATCTTCTGGTGCGCGACGGGGGGTTTCCGGGCACGGTCATCGTGACCCAGGGCCGGGTGCGCGAAATGCGGGCCTGGGGCGAACACGGCATCGAGGCGGAATGCGGGGTGGCCTGTGCACAGATCGCGCGCCACGCCGCCCGCGCCAATCTGGTCGGCGGCGAGTTCTTCGCCGGCATTCCCGGCACGCTCGGCGGTGCCCTAGCGATGAATGCCGGGGCGTTCGGCGGCGAGACCTGGTCGATCGTCGCCGGTGTGGACACGGTGGACCGGCGCGGCGTCGTGCACACACGTGAACCGGCTGAGTTCTCCGTCGGCTACCGGCAGGTGCAGGGTCCGCCGGACGAATGGTTCCTTGCCGCCCGGCTGGCGCTCAGCCCGGGCGACGGCGCGGCCTCGCGCGACCGGATTCGCTCCCTGCTCGAACGTCGCGCCGCGACCCAGCCGACCGGCCTGCCGAGCTGTGGTTCGGTGTTCCGCAATCCGCCGGGCGATCACGCTGCACGGCTGATCGAGGCCGCCGGACTCAAGGGACTGCGCCGCGGTGCCGCTGAAGTCTCGCCGCGTCATGCGAACTTCATCATCAACACCGGAGGCGCGACGGCGGCCGACATCGAGGCGTTGATCGGCGAGGTGCGCGAGCGGGTCAACGGTTGCTTTGGCGTGCTGCTGGAACCCGAGGTACGCATCGTCGGCGAGGCGGCCGCGGAGACCGCGCCATGAAGACCCCAGCGAACATTGCTCCGGCGCAGTTTGGACGGGTGGCCGTGCTTGCCGGCGGCGATTCGTCCGAGCGCGCGATCTCGCTCATCAGCGGCGCGGCGGTGCATGCCGCGCTGCAACGGCGCGGCGTCGATGCGCGACTCGTCGATCCGGCCGACGGCGGCTGGGCGCCAATCTCCCGCGCGACCTTTGAACGGGTGTTCATCGTGCTGCACGGCCGTGGCGGCGAGGATGGTTCCGCGCAGGGCTATTTGGAGCGTGTCGGGTTGCCCTACACCGGGTCGGGTGTGCTCGGCTCGGCGCTCGGCATGGACAAGACCCGCACCAAGTGGGTCTGGAATGCGCTGGGCTTGCCAACGCCGGCGTTCCGGCACTACCACGCCGGCAGTGCGGAGCACCCGGACCTGCCGCTGCCAGTGGTCGTGAAGCCGGCGCGGGAAGGCTCCAGCCTCGGCGTGACGATCGTGCGCGAGGCCGGAGAACTTCGCGCCGCGCTGGCTGCGGCGGTCGCGCTCGACGACGAGGTGCTGGTCGAGCGCTACATCCAGGGCGCCGAGTACACGGTCGCGATTCTCGATGGCGAGGCCTTGCCGGCGATCGGTCTGCGCACCTCGCATACCTTCTACGACTACGACGCGAAATACCGCGCGAACGACACGCAGTACCTGTGCCCCTGCGGTCTGTCGGCGGCGGACGAGGCCGCGATCCAGAAGCTCGCGCTGTCCGCGTTCACGGCGGTGGACTGCCGGGGCTGGGGCCGCGTGGACCTGATGTACGACGGCGACGGCCCATGGCTGCTCGAGGTCAACACCGTGCCGGGCATGACCGACCACAGCCTCGTGCCAATGGCCGCACGTGCGGCCGGCATCGATTTCGACTCGCTGGTCTGGCGCATCCTCGCGCAGACGCTGGACGCGGAGGTTGCCCATGGCGCGTAGGAAGGCCGCCCAACGCGAACGCCGCAGCATCGAGAACGCCCTGCGTCGGCGACTCTGGCGCGGACTGCGGCTGTCACTGGGCTATCTGGTGCTGGCCATCGGCATTGGCTGGGGTGCTGCGCTTGCGCTCGGCACGCTGGAGCGCCCGGACGTACTGCCTGTGCAGGTCGTGCGGATCGCCACTCCGTTGCTGCACGCAGATCCGGCCGAGTTGCAGACCGAACTCGCGCCCCTGGCTGCGACCGGTCTGTTTGCGGCCGATGTCGCGGCGATCCGGTCCGCGGCGGAGGCCTCGCCGTGGATCGCCGAGGCGACGGTGCGCCGACGCTGGCCGGCGACGCTGGAGGTCTTTGTGCGCGAGCGACAGCCGGTTGCGTACTGGGGTGAGGACGCCTTGGTCGGGCGTGACGGTGTGGTGTTCCGGCCCGCGGTGGTCGATGGCTTCGACCTGCCCCGGCTGATCGGCCCCGATGACTCGGCGGCCGCAGAGATGGTTCAGATGCTTGCAGACGTGCAGTCGCGGCTGGCGCCGCTGGGGCTCGAGGTCGTCGTGCTGGAACGCAATGCGCGCCGGGCGTGGCGCCTGGCGCTCGCGAATGGCGCCGTGATCGAGATCGGCAGTGCCGATGTTGCGAACCGGATCGAGAGGTTTGCACGGACCTGGCCGCAGCTGGCTACGGCGCCGGTCGGAGCGGCCGGGGTGGTCGCCGTGGACCTGCGCTACCCGAACGGGCTGGCCGTGCGCCTGGCCCCAGCCCAGACGGAGGCCGGTGGATGAGCAAGCGCAACGACAAGCGACTGACCGTGGGTCTGGACATCGGCACCTCCAAGGTCGTCGCCGTGGTCGGCGAGATCACCGAGGACGGCTCGATCGAGATCATCGGCGTCGGTTCACATCCCTCGCGCGGCCTGAAGAAGGGCGTCGTGGTGAACATTGAATCGACCGTGCAGGCCATCCAGCGTGCAGTCGAGGAGGCGGAACTCATGGCGAGCTGCCATGTGCAGTCCGTCGTGACTGGCGTTGCCGGCAGCCACATCCGCAGCCTGAACTCGCACGGCATCGTGGCGATTCGTGACAAGGAGGTGGTCGCCGGCGATGTCGACCGGGTCATCGACGCGGCACGTGCGGTCGCGATCCCGGCCGACCAGCGCATCCTGCACATCCTGCCGCAGGAATTCGTCATAGACGAGCAGGAGGGCATCAAGGAGCCCGTCGGCATGGCCGGCGTCCGGCTTGAGGCGCGAGTGCATCTTGTGACCTGCGCGCAGAGTGCTGCGCAGAACATCATCAAATGCGTGCGTCGCTGCGGCTTGCAGGTCGACGAGCTGATTCTTGAGCAACTGGCCTCCAGCGAGGCCGTGCTTTCCGACGACGAGCGCGAACTCGGCGTGTGCCTGGTGGATATCGGCGGGGGCACGACCGACATCGCGATTTTCAAGGACGGTTCGGTGCGGCATACGGCCGTCATCCCGATCGCGGGCGACCAGGTCACCAACGACATTGCGGTGGGTCTGCGAACGCCAACGCAGCACGCCGAGGAAATCAAGGTCAAGTACGCCTGCGCACGCGCGGAGCTTGCCGGCCAGAACGAAACGATCAAGGTTCCGGCCATCGGCGATCGTCCGGCCCAGCAGCTCTCGCGCCAGACCTTGGCCGAGGTCGTGCAGCCACGGTACGAGGAACTGCTGCAACTGGTGCACTCCGAGATCCAGCGCAGCGGCTACGAGGACCTGATCGCCGCCGGCGTCGTGCTGACCGGCGGCAGCGCCAAGATGGAGGGGCTCGTCGATCTCGCCGAGGAGATCTTTCACAAGCCGGTGCGCCTGGGCGCGCCGCAGTCCGTGCGCGGTCTCGGCGAGGTCGTGCGCAATCCGATTTATGCGACCGCGGTCGGTTTGATCCTGTTTGGACGATCCGAGCGCGGCATGGGTCCCGCCCCGACCACCCGCAGCGGTCTGCGTGCCGCCTGGGATCGGGTGCGCGGGTGGTTTCACGGGCGCTTCTGAGCGGTGCTTTTCAGCAGCCGGTCAAGGCGGAGTCATTTTCAGGCGCGCCCGGGTGGCGCGGCCGTATACGGCAGGAGGTAGACGATGTTCGAGCTAGTAGATGTGAATCCGCAGAATGCGGTGATCAAGGTGGTCGGTGTCGGCGGCGGTGGCGGCAACGCGGTAAGACACATGATTTCGGCACAGATCGCCGGGGTCGATTTCATCTGTGCAAATACCGATGCGCAGGCACTGAAGAATGTCGAGCAGGCAACCGTCCTGCAGCTCGGCAACAACCTGACCAAGGGCCTGGGTGCCGGCGCCGATCCGACCAAGGGCCGCCAGTCGGCACTGGAGGATCAGGATCGGATTGCCGAGGTGCTGGATGGCGCGGACATGGTGTTCGTCACCGCCGGCATGGGCGGCGGTACGGGTACCGGCGCGGCGCCGGTGATCGCGAGGATCGCGAAGGACATGGATATCCTGACCGTCGCCGTGATCACGCGGCCGTTCAACTTCGAAGGCACGAAGCGCAACGCCGTGGCCGAGCACGGGATTCGCGAGCTGCGCCAGACGGTCGATTCGCTGATCACGATCCCGAACGACAAGCTCCTGCCCGTGCTGGGCAAGAACATGTCGTTGCTGGATGCATTCCGGCACGCCAACGACGTGCTGCTGGGCGCCGTGCAGGGCATCTCGGAACTGATCATCCGGCCGGGACTGATCAACGTGGATTTCGCCGACGTGCGCGCCGTCATGTCCGAAATGGGCATGGCGATGATGGGTACCGGTGTCGGCCGCGGCGAGGACCGCGCGCGTCAGGCCGCCGAGGCCGCGGTCGGCAGCCCGCTGCTCGAAGACATCCACCTGCAGGGCGCCCGTGGCGTGCTGGTGAACATCACGGCCGGCATGGACCTGTCGATCGGCGAGTTCGAGGAGGTCGGGCAGACCGTGCGCGAGTTTGCGTCGGACGATGCCCAGATCGTCGTCGGCACGGTCATTGACCCCGAAATGGAAGGCGAGTGCCGCGTCACGGTCGTTGCCACCGGGCTGGATCGTCCGGCGGCCGCCGAGCAGCCCGTGCGACTGGTGCAGCCGGCGGTGGATGCCCTGCCGGCCACCGGTACCGACGGCAAGCCGGCCAAGTCAGCGGAGCCCGCGGGACGGAGTCAGGCCCGTGCCTATGTCGAGGCCGCCCGGCGCGCCGATGTCGAGTATCTGGACATCCCGGCGTTCCTGCGCCGTCAGGCCGATTGAGCCGATCCGGGCATGTCTCGGATCGAGGTCGTTGGGGGCGGACGGGCGTTGCGCGTCACCCGCCGACCGGGGTTGTGCCGATACCGCCGGCAGGCCGGGCGCCGGGCCGGCGACAAGCATGTCGTTCTTCACAGAACGGGGGGCTTGTGATACTCTTTGACTAATTACGCCATTAGAACATTCTTTCGTCAGGGGTCTGGGCGCGGCGGTGATAAAACAACGAACGCTCAAAAACATCATCCGCGCCACCGGCGTTGGACTGCATACCGGTGAGAAGGTCTATCTGACCCTGCGACCCGCCGCCGCGGACACGGGCATCGTGTTCCGGCGGGTCGACATGCAGCCTCCGGTCGAGATCAAGGCGCATCCGTCCAATGTTGGCGACACGCAGCTGTCGACGACGGTCTCCAACGGTTCCATCAAGGTTTCCACGGTGGAACACTTGCTGTCCGCGATGGCCGGTCTGGGTATCGACAATGCTTATGTCGATCTCAGCGCCCCCGAGGTTCCGATCATGGATGGTAGCGCGGGGCCGTTCGTGTTCCTGCTGCAATCCGCCGGCATCGAGGAACTCAACGCGCCGAAGCGGTTCGTGCGCATCAAGCGAACGGTGCGTGTCGAAGAGGGTGACAAGTGGGCGGAACTCTCGCCGTATGACGGATTCAAGGTTGGCTTCACCATTGACTTCGATCACCCCGCGTTTCGTGGTCGCCCGCAGTCAGCCGAAATTGATTTCTCGTCGACCTCGTTCGTGAAAGAGGTCAGTCGTGCCCGTACGTTCGGGTTTCTGCGCGATATCGAATATCTTCGCGCGCACAACCTCACACTGGGTGGAAGCCTCGATAACGCAATCGTGGTAGACGACTACCGCATCGTCAATGAAGACGGTCTGCGTTACGAAGACGAGTTCGTCAAGCACAAGATTCTCGACGCGATCGGCGATCTGTATCAGCTCAATCGCAGCCTGATCGGTTCGTATGCCGGCTACAAGTCCGGTCACGGACTGAACAACCGTCTGCTGCGTGCGCTGCTCGCCGACCGCAAGGCGTGGGAAGAGGTGACGTTCACGGACCCGGACCAGCTGCCGATTTCGTACGGTACGCCGATTCACGCGTTGAGTTGATGAATTCGATGGTCCGGCGTCGCGTGTCGATGGCGGATCGGCTGCGGTGGCGCGAGCAGTTCGCGACCCGCGAGAACGACAACAACAAATTGATGATGGGTTGATTTTCGCGCCGCGTTTGCGGTGCGGTGTGAGTGTGGGCCGGCGGCTACCCAGACGTAGCTGAACGGAGATGAGCCCTCAACCGGCGTGATCGCCAATCGCGCGCAGCAGGCGTTGCAGCGCGGCAGCCAGACTCGGGTCCGACACATGTGCGGCGGTTGCCTGCAGCGCGGCGCGTGCTGGCGACAGGTCCGGGGTCGGTCGGCGGCGAGTGACCGGCGCGGTCGGCGATGGTGGCGCGAGGCGGACATCGACGCCGGAAACCCCCAGCCGCGTGGTGAGCGCGGGCGCGAGGTAGCGGAACCGCGTGGCCCACGCGGGGGTGGAAACAAACAGCGTCATGCGCGGTCCATCCGGGACACACGCGACGCAGTGGTCGCCCATCGGGGCCGGCAGCAGCGCGCGAATTTCGTCGAGCTGGTGTTGGCAGGCGCGGGCCTGTGCGATGAGCTGGCCCAAGCCTGGATTGGCGTTTTGTAGAGCCCCGAGGGGGCCTTTGTAGCTGGAGCGGGTACGACTCGGCATCACGATGCAAATCCTACTAGTCCCGAAGTTCTGTCGTAAGACCAACAGCGTCGAAGTCTGCATGCCGCGGCTGGCGGTCGTGTTTGCGCTGGCTGGCGTGATGGTGGCTGCGCTCGCCGGATGGATCGGATACTCGTATGGCATCGGGCGCATTACGTCCGTTGCCGATTCGATGACCGCCGATCTGCACGCGAAGCTGGACGAGCAGCGCACGATCGTCGCGGATGCCGGGCAGGAGTTGCGCGCAAATCTCGATGCCATGGCGCTCCGCGCGGGCCGGCTTCAGGCCGAAGTGGTGCGACTGAGCGCTTTGGGTTCACGCCTGGTAGAACTCGGTGAACTCGACCCGGCTGAATTCGACTTCTCCGAGGCGCCGCCCATGGGTGGTATCGAGGCCGCTGCACGCGCGGTCGATGACTATTCGTCCGATGACCTCATGAAGCAGCTCGACCGGCTCGGAGAGCAGGTTGACGCCCGCGGTCTTCAGCTTCGCGGGCTTGAGAACCTGATCATGGGGCAGCATCTACGCGCGGAAGTTCTGCCCTCGGGCCGGCCGGTGAAATCGGGCTGGGTGTCGTCCGCCTACGGCAAGCGCACCGACCCGTTCACGGGCAAGAAGGACTGGCACAGCGGGATCGACTTCGCGGGCAAGGAGGGCAGCGATGTGGTTACGGTGGCGACCGGTGTCGTCCAGGCCGTCGAGCAGATCAACGACTACGGCCTGCAGGTGCTGATCAACCATGGCGATGGCTACGTAACCCGATACGGCCACAATAGTGAGGTTCTGGTCGCCGTCGGTCAGACCGTTCACAAGGGTGAGACCATCGCGCGGATGGGCTCCTCGGGCCGCTCAACCGGCCCGCATGTGCATTTCGAGGTGCTCAAGGACGGTCGCGCCGTGAATCCGTCGAAGTTCGTCCGCAGCGCGGGCTGACCCACACTCCTGCGGGGCGGTCCGCGGCGCCGGCCCCCATCCGCCGGCGGCCGACTCGTGTGATCGGGTATCATCGCCGCCCGATACCCGCCATCGTCCATCTCTCCCTAAAATATCCATGTTCAGCAAGGCCCTGACGAAGTTATTCGGCAGTCGCAATGAGCGGCTCGTGCGCGCGATGCGCAAGGATGTCGATCGCATCGGTGCGTTCGAATCCGAATTGCAGGGGCTGGATGAAGCGGCCCTGCGTGAGCGCTTCGCCGGCCTGCGTGAACGCGTCAGCGAAGCGGGCAAGCTCGACCCGGTTCTCCCCGAGGCGTTTGCGCTTGTGCGTGAGATGTCGCGGCGTGTTCTGGAGATGCGGCATTTCGACGTGCAGCTCATCGGCGGGATGGTCCTGCATCAGGGCAAGATCGCCGAAATGCGCACCGGTGAGGGCAAGACCCTGGTCGCGACCCTGCCCGCCGCGCTGAACGCGTTGGCCGGCCCGGTCCATGTCATCACCGTGAACGATTACCTTGCACGTCGCGACGCGGCGTGGATGGGGCGTCTGTATCACGCGTTGGGCCTGAGCGTCGGGGTGATCAATTCATCCGGCGGGCGCGGCCCGGATTCAAGTTCCTACCGCTTCGACCCCGCCGCTCGCACGCCGGACGCGCCGTTCGACTCACTGGTTGCGGTCACCCGCCGTGAGGCCTACGCCTGCGACATCGTCTACGGCACGAACAACGAATTCGGGTTCGACTACCTGCGCGACAACATGGCGTTCTCGCGCGAAGAGCAGTCCCAACGCGAACTTCGGTTCGCGATCGTTGACGAGGTGGACTCCATCCTGATCGACGAGGCGCGCACTCCGCTGATCATCTCCGGGCCCACCGATGAAAGCTCCGCGCTGTATGAACGCATCAACGTCGTCATACCGAAGCTTCAACGGCAGCAGGAGGAAGATGGCCCGGGGGACTTCACTGTCGATGAGAAGACCAAACAGGCCTATCTGACCGAGGAAGGTCACGAGCACGCCGAAGCGCTGTTGGTGGAATCCGGGCTGCTGGCCGAGGGTTCGAGCCTGTATGACCCGGCCAATGTAGCCGTGCTGCATCATCTGCATGCGGCATTGCGCGCCCACAATCTGTTTGCGCGTGACGTCGATTACATCGTGCAGAACAACCAGGTCGTCATCGTCGACGAGTTCACCGGCCGACAGATGCCCGGCCGGCGCTGGTCCGATGGTCTGCACCAGGCCGTCGAAGCGAAGGAACACGTATCGATCCAGAACGAGAACCAGACGCTCGCCTCGATCACGTTCCAGAACTACTTCCGGCTGTACGGAAAACTTGCCGGCATGACGGGCACGGCGGATACCGAGGCCTACGAGTTCCAGCAGATCTACGGACTCGAGGTTGTCGTGATTCCCACGCACCGGCCGATGGTCCGTGTCGACAATGGTGATCTCGTCTACCTGACGCCGGCCGAGAAATACAGTGCGATCGTCGAGGACATCCGCGATTGCGTCGAACGCGGGCAGCCGGTGCTGGTCGGCACAGCGTCCATCGAGACCTCCGAACACATCGCGAAACTACTCGCCAAGGAGAAGATTCGTCACGAGGTCCTCAACGCCAAACAGCACGACCGCGAGGCGCATATCGTCGAGCAGGCCGGCCGTCCGGGTGCGGTGACGATCGCCACGAACATGGCGGGCCGCGGTACCGACATCGTTCTGGGCGGAAATCTGGAGGCCGAGTTGCGCGCGCTCGGTGACGATGCGCCACGCGCCGAAGTGGAACGTGTGCGCACGGACTGGAAGGCGCGCCATGAGCAGGTGTTGGCCGCGGGCGGACTGCATATCGTCGGCACCGAACGGCATGAATCGCGGCGCATCGACAACCAGCTGCGCGGTCGCTCCGGGCGCCAGGGTGACCCGGGTTCCAGCCGTTTCTATCTTTCGCTGCAAGACAATCTGATGCGCATATTCGCGTCGGACCGTGTTGCCGCGATCATGCAGAAGCTAGGCATGAAGGAAGGCGAGGCAATCGAGCACCCATGGGTGTCGCGGGCGATCGAGAACGCCCAGCGCAAGGTCGAGGGCTACAACTTCGATATTCGCAAGCAGTTGCTCGAGTACGATGATGTTGCGAACGATCAGCGCAAGGTGATCTACGAGCAGCGCAGCGATCTCATGGGCAGCGGCGATATCTCCGAGACCGTGGCTGCGATCCGCTACGACGTGCTCAACGCGCTGATTGATGCCTTCATGCCGCGCGGCAGCCTCGAAGAGCAGTGGGATGTCGACGGCCTCACGCATGCGCTGGCCGCCGAGTTTGCGCTGGAACTGCCGATTCGCGACTGGCTCGACGCCGATGATGACCTGCACGAGGAGGCATTGCGGGAGCGGATCTTCGATCAGCTCAAAGAGCGTTACGCCGACAAGGAACGCCGTGCCTCGTCAACCGTGATGCGCGACATCGAAAAGGCCGTCATGCTCCAGGTCGTCGATGGTCAGTGGAAGGATCATCTCGCGGCGATGGACTATCTGCGCCAGGGCATTCATCTGCGTGGTTACGCGCAGAAGAACCCGAAGCAGGAGTACAAGCGCGAAGCGTTCGAGATGTTCACCGGGCTGCTGGAATCCATCAAGCGCGAGACGATTGCGATCCTGAGTCGGATCCAGGTGCGCGACCCGGCCGATGTCGCGGCGATCGAGGCGCAGCATCATGCGCCGACCCAGATGCGCTATCAGCATGCCGAGGCCTCGGCGCTGTCGGCGCCCGGTGCCATGCCGGGGCCTGGTCCGGGTGCTGGCGACCCGTCTTCGCCGGATGCCGAATCGCGCGACGAGCCGTTTGTACGCAGCGGGCGCAAGGTCGGTCGCAACGAACCGTGTCCCTGCGGTTCCGGCAAGAAGTACAAGCAGTGTCACGGTCGTCTGAGCTGAGGGCGTTCGGCAGTGGCCGACTCAACGAATGCAGTGGGTGACGTTGCACTGGCGATCGACGGCGTACGCCTGGCAACGGCCGCCGGTGGAATCCGTTACCGGGATCGCGATGATCTCGCCCTGATCGAGATCGCGGCCGGCGCCAGCGTCGCCGCGGTGTTTACCCGCAACGCATTTTGTGCGGCACCGGTTCTCGTTGCACGGGAACATCTGCGTTCAGCCAGTGCGCGGTATTTGTTGATCAACTCCGGCAATGCCAACGCGGGAACCGGCGAGCAGGGGCTCGCTGCGGCCCGCCGTTGCTGCGAACTCGTTGCCGCAGCGACCGGCACGCATGCGGAGCAGACCCTGCCGTTTTCCACGGGCGTGATCGGCGCGCAGTTGCCGCTGGCGCCCTTTGAGCGCGGTGTCCCCAAGCTGGTCGCCGCGCTGGACGCCGACGCCTGGCCCGCGGTCGCGCGGGCGATCATGACGACCGATACGGTCATGAAGCTTCGCAGCGCAAGCGTACAGATCGGTGCTGATACCGTCTCGGCGATCGGCATTGCCAAAGGTGCGGGCATGATCCGTCCGGATATGGCGACGATGCTGGCTTACGTCGCCACCGATGCGGCGCTCAGCCCGGAACTGGCGCAGCGCTGTCTGGACGACTGCGTGGCCGAATCGTTCAACAGCATCACGGTGGACGGGGACACCTCGACCAATGATGCGTGTGTGCTGATCGCGACCGGTCGGGACAATCCGATCGTTTCAACGGACGACCCGCGCTACGCCAAGGTTTATGCGTTGATTGCGGCCGTGTGCATGGAGCTTGCGCAGGCGATTGTGCGCGATGCCGAAGGCGCGACGCATTTCGTGACCATTGATGTATCCGGCGCACGCGACCAGGACGAGGCACGCCGCGTGGCATTCACGATTGCGCACTCGCCGTTGGTGAAAACGGCACTGTCGGCCGGCGATCCGAACTGGGGACGCATTCTCGCGGCCGTTGGTCGCGCGGGCGTTGTGGATCTGCGAATCGATCGGGTCGCGATCCGGCTTGGCGAACACTATGTGATTCGCAATGGCCTGCCGGCGGCCGAGTACACCGAGTCCGCCGGGCAGGCGGCACTGGCGGGCGTGGACCAGTTCATCGGCGTGGAACTCGGTCTGGGCGAGGCGCATGCGCGGGTCTGGACCAGTGATCTGACCTGCGACTACGTGCGCATCAACGCCAGCTACCGGAGCTGAATGCGGGGTTCCCGCGTCGAGGTCGCGGCCGGGGCGATCGCCCGGGCCGACGGGCGCGTTCTGCTCGCGCGCCGACACGCCCACTCTCACCAGGGCGGGCTCTGGGAGTTTCCGGGTGGAAAACTCGAACCGGGCGAGACGCCGGCGGCGGCCCTGCGCCGTGAATTGTTCGAAGAACTCGGCATTCGGGCACAGGCGCTGGCGCCGCTGATCCGGCTTGCGCACCGCTACACCGATCGCGAGATCGTGCTGCATGTCTTTCGCGTGCTCTCGTTCGACGGCGCCCTGGAGCCGCGCGAAGGCCAGCCGATCGAATGGGTCGCGCCGGCGGAACTGCATGGATTTCCAATGCCCGCCGCGGACCGGCCGATCGTGGCGGCACTGCGTCTACAGCCGCTGTATGCCATCACCGCCAGTGATAAGCCCGGGATGCTGGAACGGGAGGTGGAGGGACTTCTTGCGCGTGGATACCGGCAGATCCTGCTGCGTGCCCACGCTGTGAACGATGCCGACTACTCGGCAGTGGCCCGTCGGCTGGTGCCCGCCTGTGCCGAGCGCAGCGCCACGCTGGTGCTGCATCGTGCGCCTGAACACCTGCCGCAGCTGGAAGGCTGCGGGCTGCACCTCAGTGCCAAGGGGCTTTTCGAACGCGCGGAAAGACCCGCGGGGTTCTGGCCGATCGGCGCCTCGTGTCACAACGTCGACGAGTTGCGTCGCGCCGAGCTGCTTGGGCTCGACTACGGCCTGCTCTCGCCGGTTCAGCCGACTCCGTCGCATCCTGACCGGCAGCCGCTCGGGTGGGACGGTTTCGCGCGGCTGGTCGAGCCCGTTGCCATGCCGGTGTATGCGCTCGGCGGCGTCGGACCCGCCGATATACGCGCAGCCCTGCGACACGGCGCGCAGGGTGTCGCCGGCATCCGCGGGTTTTCCGGAGTGAGCTGAGCAACGCCCGCAGGCTCAAGAAGCGCCACGCTCCTCGACAGCCGCAGGCTGTTGAAGATGAGCGCAAAAGAAAAGATCGCCGCTTCCCGGGCGAACGTGCAATCTCAGATTAGACAGCAGGTCAGCTGAAAGGCCGTGTCGATCTCGGTCGCACAGGCGTGGCCGTTGCTGTCCGGCTCCACGAAGCGCACCGTAAAACGGTGTTTGTTGCCGCTGATCTGCGGGTAGCAGCGATCATCCGAAGTCAGGGCCACGCGGATAAGCTGCAGCGGCTTCGAGGCGTCCAGCGACTGTTGATAAAACCCGCCGGAAGCGACCTTCGGTGCCGGCCGTGCCGAAGCCCGGCTGAGTTTCAGCGACAGCCGCACGCCGCGGTGCAGCGGCTCAAACGGTGCGAGCCAGCGGGCCAGATCGGCATCGCGGACCTCCGCGGGGCCGACCAGCCACTGGTGAAAGTCCGGCAGATCGAAGCTGCACGTGCCGCCCGGCATGTTGTAGCGCTGGCTGATCGCGTTGAGCATCTCGTGCTGGCGCAGATCCCGCAGGCGGTGGTTGTCGATCGCGGCGATTTCGTCGCTCGCACGGCCAAGCTCGTCTAGCACGCGGTCGAGGCGCTCGCCGTCCACCTCCGCTTGGCCGCGCATGGGCGCCAGCAGACCCGTGTGGCGTTCCAGTTCCTTGAGAATCTCCGTTTTCAGGTCGTAGCGCGCAAACATGCCGGACAGGTCCAGCAGGCGGAACACGGTGCCGCGCTGGGAAAACGGATCGGTTCTGCTGGCCGTGGCCTCGAGCGCGCCGAACAGATGTTCCAGGCGCAGCAGACTGCGCATGCGCTCGGTCAGGGGATGTTCGTAGACGACGATGGAGGGCACAGGCGGGCGGGCAGGTGAACCAATGCTTGATTGTGCGGGAGGCTGCGAGGAGGCGCAATGCAGTCGGTCATGTTATGAACGAGGCCATGCCGCGTAGCGCTCGTGCAGACGGGCGACCGCAGCGCGCAGATCTTCGTGTCCGCCGTCGTTGCTGAGTAGGTCGTCGGCCGCGGCAAGTCGGGCATCTCGGCCGGTCTGGCTCTTCTGAATGGCCGCGATGTCGGCCTCGTTTAAGCCGTCTCTGTCGGCGGCGCGGCGACGCGCAACGCCCGGGTCGGTGTCGACGACGAGCACCCGGTCGACGAGGTCCATCCAGCCCGCCTCAACGAGCAGCGGCACGACGACAATGGCGTAGGCTTCGTCGAGTTCCGCGAGCCTTGCCTCGGTCTCCGCGCGGATCAGCGGGTGGGTGATGGCCTCCAGTCGTGCGCGCAGCCCGGGGTTCGCAAAGACCAGCTGCCGCAGCGCAGCGCGGTCGATGCGCCCGTGCGGACCGATGATTCCGGTTCCGAACTCCGCGACCATTGCCAGGTACACGGGCTGGCCGGGTTCGGACAGCTGGTGTGCGATCTGGTCGGTATCGACGACCGGGATGCCGAGCTCTGCGAATGCTGCGGCGACGGCAGACTTGCCACTGCCGATTCCGCCGGTCAGGCCGACGCGCAACATCAGCGCAGGCCGGACCAGTTCAGATAGGCATTGGTGATCTCGGGCCCGGCAAACATGGCGACCAGACCCGCGAGCACCAGGAACGGGCCAAACGGGATGGGCGTGGCGCGATCTGCGGCCGCGCGCTTGAGCATCAACGTGCCGATCAGGGCGCCGGCTACCGAACCGAGCAGGATCACCAGCGGCAACTGCTGCCAGCCGAGCCAGGCACCAAGCGCGGCGACGAGCTTGAAATCGCCGTAGCCCATGCCTTCCTTGCCGGTGAGCAGGCGGAACGTCTGGAATACCAGCCAGAGAACGAGGTAGCCAAACGCCGCGCCCAGCACTGCGGATTCCAATGGAGCGAACAGGTCGCGGGTGTTCGCGAGCAGCCCGAGCCACAGAAGCGGCAGGGTCAGGCTGTCCGGCAACAGCTGGGTGTCCAGATCGATGATCGCGGCGGCGAGCAGCATCCAGCAGAAAATCGCCGCGAGCGCTGCCTGCGCGCCTGGCCCGAAGCGCCACACGCAGAGCATCGCCAGCAGGGCGCCGAGGGCCTCGACGACGGGGTAGCGCAGGCCAATGACTGCGCCGCAGTCTCGGCACCGTCCGCGCAGGAGCAGGTAGCTGAGCAATGGGATGTTGTCGCGCGCGCGCACCGGGGCGCTGCAACTGGGGCATCGCGACCGCGGGTGGGTCAGCGACGGGGGCGCCGGCCGGTCAAGCGGCCTTCCGGTGGCGTCCGCGCATTCGGCCTCCCAGTGGAAACGCAGCATGCCCGGCAGCCGTGCGATCACGACATTCAAAAAGCTGCCGACCACGAGCCCCAGTGTGCCCGCGGCCAGATACCAGAATGCAACCGGCACGGTGTCTAGCTGGCCGCGGTTCGCTGCTGTGCGCTGGGTGGCCGATGGGCAGTGAGCGCCCGATTCATTTGCCGAGCACGGCCTGGCCGAGCTGGAAGATCGGCAGGTACATCGCGATGACGAGGCCGCCGATGACCACGCCGAGTACGACCATGAGCAAGGGCTCGATCAGGCTCATCAGTGCGTCAATCGCGTTTTCGACCTCTTCCTCGTAGAAGTCGGCGACCTTTGCAAGCATCGTATCGAGCGAACCGGATTCCTCGCCGATCGCAACCATTTGCACGACCATGCTCGGAAACATCTTCGACTGGCGGAGCGCGAGTTCGAGCGACTGCCCGGTCGAGACCTCGTCGCGAATCCTCAGCAGGCCATCGGCGTAAACGATGTTGCCGGTCGCCCCGGCGACGGATTCCAGCGATTCGACCAGCGGCACGCCCGCGCCGAACATGGTCGAAAGCGTGCGCGCAAAGCGCGCCACAGCGGACTTGTGCAGGATCGGCCCCAGGACGGGGATCTTCAGGGTCATGCGGTCCACGGCGTGGTGGAATTTTCTTGAACGCTTCAGTGCGTTCATGAACATCACGACGCCGGCGATTACGATCAAGAGCAGCAGCCACCAGAACCGCTGCATCCACTCCGAGATGTGAATCACGACCGTCGTGAACACGGGCAGGTCCGATCCGTATCCCTCGAATAGCTGTTTGAACTGCGGAATGACGAAGATCATGATGATCGAGGTCACGATGATGGCGACCGCGATCACGGCGACGGGGTAGAACATCGCCTTCTTGACCTTCGACTTCAGGGACTCCGTGCGTTCCTTGTAGGTCGCGATTTTGTGCAGCACCTGGTCGAGCACGCCGGCCTGCTCGCCGGAGCCAACCAGATTCACATAGAGTTCGTCGAAATGGGCGGGATGCTTGGACAGGGCAACGGACAGCGCGTTGCCGCCTTCAAGATCCATGCGCACGGTATTGACCAGGTCGCGAACGGCGGGATTGTCGTGACCCTGCGCGATGATGTCCATGGCCTGCACCAGCGGCACGCCGGCGGACAGCATGGTCGCAAGCTGGCGCGAAAAAATTGCCACGTCGCGCGGCCGGACCTTCTTCTTCGCGAACGACAGCAGGGTCGATTTCTGCCGGACCTTCAGCGGGTTGATGCCCTGGCGGCGCAGATCGGCCTTGACCAGCGCGGCGTTCTGCATGTTGACCTCACCCTTGATGCGACGACCGCGCCGGTCGACGCCCTCCCAGGTGAAGCTGTACATCTTTTCGGTCTTGCGCTTGCCCTTGCCCTTGCCTTTGGCGGCGGGGTTGCGAGCGACGGCGGTATTGGTGGCCATGGTTCTCAGTCGATCGTTACGCGGTTGATTTCATCCAGGCTCGTGATGCCGTTCTTTACCTTGCGCAGTCCGGATTCGCGCATGGTGGCCACGCCCTCGCGGTCGGCCTGCTCGGCCAGCATCCGCGAGTTGCCGCCTTCCATGATGATCCGGCCCATTTCCTCGCTGACGGACATGACCTGGAAGATGCCCGTCCGGCCACGGTAACCGCCGGTGCAGCGCTGACAGCCGACCGGTCCATACACCTCGAAGGTGCCGATCTCGTCCTCGCGAAAGCCTTCTTCGATCAGCGCGGCCTTGGGGATGTCGACCGGGCGCTTGCAGTTGTCGCAGAGCTTGCGGATCAGACGCTGTGCCATGATCAGAAGGACCGATGAGGCGATGTTGTAGGGCGGCACGCCCATCTGCGCGAGTCGCGTCAGCGACTGCGGCGCGTCGTTTGTGTGCAGGGTCGACAGCACGAGGTGGCCGGTCTGCGCGGCCTTGACGGCGATCTCCGCCGTTTCGAGGTCGCGAATCTCGCCGACCATGATGATATCCGGGTCCTGGCGCAGGAAGGCGCGCAGGGCTTCGGCAAACGTCAGGCCGGTCTTGAGGTTCGTGTTGACCTGGTTGATGCCCGGTACATAGATTTCGACCGGATCCTCGACGGTGGAGATGTTGACGCCGACTTCGTTCAGCATCTTGAGCGCCGTGTACAGCGTGACGGTCTTGCCGCTGCCGGTCGGGCCGGTGACCAGGATGATGCCGTAGGGCTTGTTGATGGCCTTCACGTAGGCCTCGCGCTGCTCTTCCTCGAAACCGAGGTGCTCGACACCGAGCGCCACGTTGCTCGAATCGAGAATACGCAGCACCAGCTTTTCGCCATTCAGGGTCGGACAGGAGTTCACGCGGAAGTCGATCGAGCGACGTTGCGAGACGCGCAGCTTGATGCGCCCGTCCTGCGGTACGCGGCGTTCGGCGATGTCCATGCGCGACATGACCTTGATGCGCGTGGCGATCTGCGGGGCGAGCTGCACCGGCGGCGAGGCGACCTCGTGCAGGATGCCGTCCGAACGGTAGCGCACGCGAAAATCGTGCTCGTAGGGCTCGAAGTGCACGTCCGAGGCGCCCTGCTTGATCGCGTCGAGCAGCATCTTGTTGACGAACTTGACGATCGGCGCGTCGGAGACCGCGGCCTCGTTCTTGTCCTTGGCCTCTTCGTTCTCGCTGTATTCGAGGTCGACGTCGGAGTCCATGAGGTCCGACATGGTGGTGTCGCGCGCATCGAGCGCCGCGTCGATGTGTTTGCCGAGCTTGTCGTCTTCGACCAGCACGGGCTCGACCAGCAATCCCGCATGGAATTTGATCTCGTCGAGCCCGGCGAGGTTCGTCGGGTCCGAAACCGCGACGAACAGGCGACCGCCGCGCTTGCCGATCGGCAGGGCGCGGTGCGTGCGGATCAGCTTGTCGGAAACGGCATCCTGCGGGGTGGCTGTCGGTTCCAGCGAGTCCAGGTCGAACAGCGGCACGCCGAACTCGCGTGCGGCCGTGCCGGCGAGCACGCGCGCCGAGAGGATCTTCTGGTCGACCAGGTGGCGCACCAGCGGGATCTTGCGTTCGCGCGCGGCCTCGAACGCCGAACGTGCCGCGGACTCGGCCATGATGCCGTCGCGCACCAGCCGCGCCGCAAGGCCGGTCAGGTTCAGTTCGGACTGTGGAGTGGCCATCGGCTATCCCGGGTCGCGATCAGGTGCAGGTGCACCACGAAATTAAAGCGATTGATAAACACCCGTTGGCAAGTGTAGCGGTTTGGGCGCTTGTTGCAATGCCACTCAGGTCGCAAACGCCGGATTGCGAAACCGAAATCCGGTGGTGTGGCGTAATGGTGACCGTGCGGGCCCCTCGATGTACGTGGCAGGCCGTTTGGATGTATCGGGGAAGCAGTTGGACGTGATCGCTCCCGGCCTCAGGGACGCGGAAGCGCAAGCTTAGTTGCGGCTCAAGCTGGCGGTGGTGCCACCGTGGATGTTCTTGACCGTGATCGTATAGCGCGTTGCCGCTGGTGCTGTGATCGTGTAGTCGTACTGGCCGTCGTCGCCAGTGGGCGACCAGCCGAGCGGATTGGGCGATGGGTCGGTGGTGGTCGTGCCGTTGCCGTCCCACACGAGCCCGTTGAGGCCGGTGTAGCTTTCGTTGTCGAGGAAATAGTCCTCGACCGCGGTGCGCAGGTGTTCGGCGTTGGCGCGGGCCGCGCCGGAGCGCGATTCGGCGATGTAGCCCTGATACGCCGGAATCGCGATGCCGACCAGAAGCGCCAGCACCGCGATGGCGATCATCAGTTCGATGAGGCTGAAGCCGCGGTTACGCACTGGGGCCTTGCAGGCTGGAGTGATTGCTCGCTCGACGTCTGACGAACCGAAGGCGGCGCTGGGGCTCGAATCGATCCCCGGCGCCGCCTGTCGTCAGCTCCGCGTCAGATCGTCAGATCTGGTTCGCGTCGATGCGCACGGACTGGCTGCCGATGGTCGCGAAATTCGGCTGAGTGATGACGGCGACTTCCTGACCCGCGACGGTGCCGGTGATGTTGATACCCACTACGCCGTTGGTGTTATCCACGGCTGTGTTGAACGCATCGACCTGGCTGCCGATGGGCGCATAGCGACCTTCCGGGTTCACGATGACCTCGGCCGCCGCGAAGTCCAGCGCCGTCAGGGTCTGGCCGCGTGCCAGCTGCGCGGTGCGCTTGGCGAACTCGGCACGCAGGGAACGCACGGCCTCGTCGTAATGATCCGTCACCTTCGCGATACGCGCTTCACGGATGTACTGGTTGTACGCCGGGATCGCGATCGCGGCGAGGATGGCGATGATCGCCACGACGATCATCAGTTCGATCAGGGTAAAGCCGGATTGGCGATTCTTGCTGGTCATTTGAGTCTCCACGAAGTACACGTAATTTCCAATGTTGATGCTGTTTTGTCGTCAGAACTCGCTTTGGATCGCGTCAGAAGTGTCCACACCCACCTTCCACCTCGGATTCAAGCATCGATCGTGCCAACTTTCTGGTTGCCGCAGCGAAAGTGCATCGCAGCGGCATCCGAAGCGGCTTGTACCGATCGCGCGCAAAGCCTACAGCAGCCGTGCATGCGCGTCGAGGACCGGCTTCACGGTCAGAAAGTGACGCGGCACGTCACTCCCGCATTTACTCCAGTCCGAGCTTCTTCAGCCGGTAGCGCAGCGCACGGAAGGTGATTCCGAGCCTGCGGGCGGCGGCGGTGCGGTTCCAGCGCGTGGCCTCGAGTGCCTCGATGATGGTCTTGCGTTCGATGTCGCCGAGCAGATCATCAAGGCCCTGATCCTCATCCACCTCGGTCGGATCGGGCTCGGGTTCGCGCGCACGCGCCGCGGCAGGCGCGTCCAGACCGGGCGCGGCGACGGCGGCATCGAGCGCGAGGTCCGCGGCCTCGATGCGGTCGTTCTCGCACAGCGTCGTTGCGCGCTCAAGGATGTTCTGCAGTTCGCGGACATTGCCCGGGAACGCGTGCCGCTGCAACGCAGCCAGGGCGCCCGCGGCCAGCCGGACACCGCGGCCCTGGCGTTCAAGAAAGTGCTGCGCCAGGAGCGCGATGTCTGCCGGCCGGTCACGCAGCGGCGGCACGATGACCTCGATGACGTTGATCCGGTAGAACAGGTCCTGCCGAAACTGGCCCTTCGCGACCAGCGTGCCCAGGTTTCGATGCGAGGCGGAGATGATCCGCACATCGACCCGGTCCTCGCGGTTTGCGCCCACGGGCCGTACGGCCTTCTCCTGAATCGCGCGCAGGAGCTTCACCTGCATGTGCGCGGGCAGGTCCGCGACCTCGTCGAGGAACAGGGTGCCGCCGTCGGCGCTCTGGAACAGGCCGTCCTTGTCGGCGACCGCGCCGGTGAAGCTGCCCTTGCGGTGGCCGAAAAACTCGCTTTCCATCAACTCGTGCGGAATTGCGCCGCAGTTCACCGCCACGAACGCGCGATCGCGGCGCGGCCCCTCCGCATGAATGCGGCGCGCGACGAGTTCCTTGCCCGTGCCCGACTCGCCGCTGATGTAGACCGGCGCCTGGCTGCGCGCGAGTTTCGCGATGAGCCGGCGGATGGCATCCATCTCCGGCGAGGTGCCGAGCAGGTCGCCGCCGTCGCGGCGGGCGGGCTTCTTCGCCTCGCGCAGGCGCAGGGCCGTGTCGACCAGCCGCCGCAGCACGGTGAGGTCGACGGGCTTGGACACGAAATCGAAGGCGCCGGCCTTCAGCGCCTCGACCGCGAGTTCGATGTTGCCGTGCGCCGTGATCACGGCCACCGGCAGCGCCGGGTGGCGTTCGGCGATCTCCCGCACCAGGTCGATGCCATCGCCGTCGGGCAGGCGCATGTCGGTCAGGCATAGATCGAAGCGTTCGCGACGCAGTGCGTCGCGCGCCGCGCCCAGATCCCCGGCCGGCCGGGTTTCGATATCCATGCGCGCGAGCGTGATCTCGAGCAGTTCACGGATGTCCGGTTCGTCATCGATGATCAGCGCGCGTCCGCGGCTCACGGCGTACCTCGTCCCGGGATGTTGGGTGGAAACACGATGCGAAAACACGAGCCGGCCGTCGGCAGCGGCACATATTCGAGCCGGCCGCGATTGGATTCGGTCAGTTCGCGCGACAGATACAGCCCGAGCCCGGTGCCCGAAGTGGTCGTCGTGAAGAAGGGTTCGAAAATCTTCGCGAGCGCGTCCGGGGCGATCCCCGGGCCGTAGTCGATGACGTCCAGGTGCGGTGATCCGGCCTCGCCCTCCATGCCGCCGCGCACATCGATATGGGTGCCGTCGGCGCCCGGGCCGCCGTATTTCAGCGCATTGGTGAAGAGGTTCGTCATGACCTGTCGCAGGTGTCCGGGGTCGAAATATACCCGGCAGTTCGCCGGTTCGATACGTACGCGCATGGTTTCCGGGGCAAGGCTGCGGGTTTCCTGGAAGTCGCGGACGAACTCCGCCACCCACGGACCGAGCGCGAATTCCTCCGGTTGCGAGCGTTGCTCGCGGGAGACCTCGAGCACGTTTTCGACGATGTTGTTCATCCGCGCACACTGGGTGCGGATGATCTCCACCATGCGCCGGCTGCCGGCGTCCAAGGCGTCGTCCTCGCCGAGCAGTTGCGCGGCGTGGCTCAGTGCGCCGAGCGGGTTGCGAATCTCGTGCGCGATGCTCGCGGCGAGCCGGCCCAGCGACGCGAGTTTCAGCTGCTGGGCACGCTGTTTGAGCGCCGAGCTGTCTTCGAGAAAGATCAGCGTTCCAGCCGTGCGGCCCTGGCCGAGTCGCGTGAACCGTGCCTGCAGGTCCGTGCCATTGGCGTTGAACTCGACGCTGCGGTGGCGCGGGTGGGCGCTCCAGATCGCCAGCCGCTGGGCCAGCTCCGGACTTGCCGATTCCAGGGGCGCGGTCCCGTCCAGCGCCGGCATGCCAAGCAGATACCACGCGGCGGCATTGGACTGGCGCACATGCCCGAGGGCGTCGATGACCAGCATGCCGTTGTCCATGCGCGCGATGACGTAGGCATTGAGCTGCGCGAGGTTCTCGAGGTCGACCTCGCGTCGCGCGGCGAGCCGTTCCGAGACCCGCACACGACGCGCCATCAGGCTGACGACCGCGGTCGTGATCAGGAAGGTGGCGCCGAGCAGGCCGGCCTGCAGGAAGTCGTTCGCCTGTCCGCCGGTCAGGACCCGCAGGCCCTGCTCGCCGAGCACGCCGATGCTCGCCAGCGCGGCGAAGGCCATGGCCAGCCGTCCGTCCAGCAGCAGTCCGCCGGCGGCCACGCTCGCGACGCACAGAATGCCGATTCCCGACGAAACCCCGCCGCTCGCATACATCAGGGCCGTGAGTGCGGCGACGTCGGTCGCCACGATTGCGGCGACCAGGTTCGGCGCGGCGATGTGCGAGTAGCGATAGACGATCGCGCTGGCGAGCACGGCCCCGAGATAGATGATGCTGACGATCAGAAACAGTTCCGGGTGAACCTGCCCGAACGGCATCTGCTCGCTGCGGATGACCGCGGAGGCGACGAACAGGGTCGCTAGAAAGGCCCGGTAAAGGAGAAAAACCACCAGCGGCCGGGCGGTCGGCCTCTCCGTGGCTGCGCTCAGCCGCGAGGGTCGGTTCCAGTATTCGCTTGCGGCAGCCACGTGCGAGCCAATCCGGGGTCCTGGTGGGGCGGTGCGGGCAGGTGTCAGCGCCTTCAGGGGCTGACGTGCCAAGAAAAATAGTAGCATTGGGCTCCGCTGCCGGCAGACAGGTCGCCATGAAGCTGCACGAATACCAGGCCAAGCGTTTGTTTTCGGACTACGGGGTCAGCGTTCCGGACGGCGTGGTCGTCGACTCGACAGACGCGGCCGTCGCGGCGGCCGGCACGCTCGGCGGTTCGCGCTGGGTCGTGAAGGCACAGGTTCACGCGGGCGGCCGCGGCAAGGCCGGCGGTATTCGTCTGGTCGATTCCATCGATGAGTTGCGCAAGGCCTGCGATGAGTTGCTCGGCGGCACACTGGCCACCCATCAGACCCACGGTGCGGGTCTGCCGATTCACCGCCTTCTGATCGAACGCCCCACGGCAATTGCACGCGAGCTTTACCTGAGTGCCCTGGTGGACCGCGCGAGTGAACGCATCGTGTTTGTCGCCAGTCGCGATGGCGGCATGGACATCGAGGCCGTCGCGGCCGAGCATCCGGAGCGCATTCTCTCGGTTGGCATTCCTGTGGCCGCCGGCATGCTGCCGTATCAGGCGCGCCGGCTTGCGTTCGCGCTGGGGCTGGAAAAACCGGCCGCGGCGGCGCTCGGCAAACTGCTCGCTGGACTGTTTCGCATGTTCAATGAGTGTGACGCGCGGCTCGTCGAGATCAACCCGCTGGTGGTCACCGCGGACGGGCAGTTGGTTGCCCTGGATGCGAAGGTCGACATCGACGACAACGCGCTGTTTCGCCAGTCGAAATTGGCCGAACTCCGCGACCGCACGCAGGAAGACGCGACCGAAACGGCCGCCGAAGCCCACGGCCTGAATTACGTCACCCTGGATGGCGACATCGCCTGCATGGTCAACGGTGCGGGACTCGCGATGGCGACCATGGACCTGATCAAGCTGCACGGCGGCGAGCCGGCGAATTTCCTGGATGTCGGTGGCGGCACCACGGCCGAACGTGTCGCCGAGGCCTTCAAGCTCATCCTCGGCGAGTCACGCGTGCGCGCGATCCTGGTGAACATCTTCGGCGGCATCGTGCGCTGTGATCTGATCGCCGAGGGCATCATCACCGCCGTGCGGGAAGTCGGGGTCGGCGTGCCCGTGGTGGTTCGGCTTGAAGGTACGAACGCCGAGGCCGGTCGTGCCCTGCTCGCCGACAGCGGGCTGGACCTGATCGCGGGGGCCGATCTGGCCGACGCCGCGAACAAGGTCGTCGGCGCCGCGCGCGGGGTGGCCGCATGAGCGTGCTGGTCGATGCCGATACCCGGGTGATCTGCCAGGGCTTCACGGGACGTCAGGGCACGTTCCACAGCGAGCAGGCGCTCGCCTACGGAACACGGCTGGTCGGCGGTGTGACCCCGGGCAAGGGCGGCGAGACGCACCTTGGCCTGCCAGTGTTCGACACCGTGCACGATGCGGTGGCCGCCACCGGCGCGGATGCCTCGATGATCTACGTTCCGGCGGCCTATGCCGCCGATGCCATTCTGGAGGCGGCGGACGCCGGCATCCGGCTGGTGGTGTGCATCACCGAGGGCATTCCGGTGCTCGACATGTTGCGCGTAAAGGCCGCGCTCGCCCGCAGCGAGGCCTGCCTGATCGGGCCGAACTGTCCGGGCATCATCACGCCCGGGGCCTGCAAGATCGGCATCATGCCCGGTGCGATCCACGCGCCGGGCGTCGTCGGCATCGTGTCGCGTTCCGGCACGCTGACCTACGAGGCGGTGTTCCAGTCCACGCGCGCCGGTCTCGGCCAGAGCACCTGCATCGGCATCGGCGGCGACCCGGTGCAGGGCATGAACTTCCTGGACTGCCTGAGGCTGTTCAATGCGGACCCGCAGACCGAGGCCATCGTCATGATCGGCGAGATCGGCGGCAACGCCGAGGAGCGCGCGGCCGAATTCATCGCCGCCGAGGTCCGCAAGCCGGTGGTCGCCTATATCGCCGGGGTCGCCGCGCCGCCGGGCAAACGCATGGGGCACGCCGGGGCAATCGTCGCCGGCGGACAGGGCACGGCCGCGGGCAAGATCGCGGCGCTGGAAGCGGCCGGCGCGACCGTGGTCCGCTCGCCGGCGGATATCGGCACCGCGCTGGTCGCCGCGCTGGCACGCTGAGCGGCCGACCGGTCCGGTCATGCGCGTCGTCGTCGCGCAGTGCGACCTCATGGTCGGCGATGTCGCCGGCAATGCCGCAATCGTGCTGCGCGAGGCCGCGCGAGCGCTCGCCGAGCATGCCGCGGACCTCGTCGTTTTCCCCGAACTCACGCTGACGGGCTACCCGCCCGAGGACCTGCTGCTGAAGCCTGAAATCGTCGCGCAGGTCGACGCGGCATTGGCGCGCATCTGCGCCGAGGCCGCGGCGATCGGCATCCTGCTCGGCTATCCACGGCGGTCCGCGAACGAAATGTTCAACTCCGCGGCGCTGATCCGTGACGGCCGGATCGTCGCGATCTACGACAAGCACGTCCTGCCAAACTACGCGGTGTTCGACGAAAAGCGTTACTTCGCCGCCGGCCAGACCCCGTGCGTCGTGGAATGCGCCGGTGTGCGGATCGGCATCACGATCTGCGAAGACATCTGGACCGAAGCGCCCGCGCGCCTCGCGGCCGCGGCCGGGGCTGAGCTGCTGATCAACCTGAACGCCTCGCCGTTTCATACCGGAAAGTTCGCCGAGCGGCTCGCGGTCGTCGACCGGCGCCGGCGCGAGACCGGCCTGCCGGTGGTCTATGGAAATCTGGTTGGCGGGCAGGACGAACTGGTCTTCGACGGCAGTTCGTTCGCCATCGATCGTGACGGCGAACTGGTTGCGCGAGCGGCGTTCTGCGCGAGCGCGCAACTGATCGTGGACGTGAACGATCGGGGAAACCCGCAGTCCGGCGACATCGCCCCGCTGCCGGAGCGGCTGGAGTCCATTTACGGCGCACTCGTCCTCGGCACGCGCGATTACGTCCGCAAGAATGGATTTCACGGCGCCGTGCTGGGTCTGTCCGGCGGCATCGACTCGGCCCTGGTTGCCGCGATCGCGGCCGATGCACTCGGCGCTGAGCAGGTGCTCGCGGTCATGATGCCCACGCGCTATACGGCGGACATCAGCGTGACCGATGCCGCGGCCTGCGCCGCCGCGCTCGGCATCGAACATCGCGTGATCCCGATCGAGCCGGTGTTCCGCAGCTTCGTGGACCTGCTCGCCGAGACCTTCGGCGACCGGTCGCCGGACACGACCGAGGAAAACATCCAGGCGCGCTGCCGCGGCGTGATCCTGATGGCCCTGTCGAACAAGTTCGGTCACATCCTGCTGACCACCGGCAACAAGAGCGAGATGGCGGTCGGCTACGCGACCCTGTACGGCGACATGGCCGGGGGCTACGCGCCGATCAAGGACATCCCCAAGACCCTGGTCTACGCGCTGGCCGAATGGCGCAACGCGCGCGGTACCGTGATCCCGCGCCGCATCATCGAGCGTGCGCCGTCGGCCGAACTGCGTGCGGACCAGACCGACCAGGATTCGCTGCCGCCGTATGACCTGCTCGATGCCGTGCTCGAACGCTATATCGAACGCGACGAATCCGTCGCCGAGATCATCGAGGCCGGCTTCGATACGGCCACGGTGCGGCGCATTGCACGGCTGGTCGATCGCAACGAATACAAGCGTCGGCAGGCACCGCCGGGCGTGCGCATCTCCAGGCGCGCGTTCGGGCGCGATCGGCGCTATCCTTTGACGTCTGGATTCCGTTCCCGCGGCAGCCAGTGAACAGGCGCTGGTCCGACCAGGCGGGCGCGCCGCGCGGTAAGGCCCAAAAGCATCACAATTCTGTTAGAGGCGGAGGTAGCAAAAGGTGAAAAAGGTCGAGGCCATCATCAAGCCGTTCAAGCTCGACGACGTGCGCGAGGCGCTTTCTCAGGCCGGCATCACCGGCATGACGGCGATCGAGGTCAAGGGGTTCGGGCGCCAGAAAGGCCACACCGAACTGTATCGCGGCGCGGAATACGTCGTGGATTTCCTGCCCAAGGTCAAGATCGAGATCGTGCTCAACGACGATCAGGTCGAGGCCTGCGTGGAGGCGATCACCAATGCCGCGCGCACCGGCAAGATCGGTGACGGCAAGATCTTCGTCACGCCGGTGGAACGTGTGGTGCGCATCCGCACCGGCGAAGAGAACGAGTCGGCGGTCTGATCCGCAGTGACGGCCGGTTGCGGCCGTCCTGCGTCGCGGACTATTCGTCCAGCCCGAACAGGTTCCAGATGCGCCGTCCGAGGGGGGTCTTCTCGGTCGGCGCGTCGTCCAGCCCGGCAAAGGTGCCGCGCGCCTCGTTGTAGTCGTATACGGCCTGTGCGTTTGCGGCCAGGTCGTCCATCCCGAGTTCGGTATACGACTGGATCATGATCACCAGCGCATCGCGGACCGCGGGCGTGCCCTCATAGTGCGTGATGACGTTCTTGGCGCGGTTCGCCGCCGCGACCCAGGCCTTGCGCTTCACGTAGTAGCTCGCGATGTTGACTTCCTGCCGGGCGAGGTTCGCGCGCAGGTAGAGCATGCGCCGACGAGAATCCTCGGCGTAGCGGCTGTCGGGAAAACGCCGCACGAGTTCCGCAAAGTCGTTGAATGATCGCAGCTGCGCGCTGGCGTCGCGCTGCGCGACATCGGTCGGCAGAAAGCGCTCGAAGAACGTGATGCCGCGGTTGAAGTTCGTCAGACCCTTCAGATAATAGAGGTAGTCGACGTACGGGCTGTTCGGATAGAGCTTGATGAAGCGGTCGGCCGCGGCGATGGCGGATTCCGGTTCGCTGTAGCGGTAGTACGCGTAGGCCAGATCGATACGCGCCTGCTGCGCGTACTGGCCGAACGGGTAGCGGGCCTCGAGCTTTTCGAGGTAGCCGATCGCGGCCTCGAAGGCGCCGGCGTTCATCTCGGCCTTCGCCGAAGTGTAGAGCTTGTTCGCTGACCAGTCCTTGGTTGGATCGTCTTTTTCGCCGAGAATACCGCAACCCGTCGTAACCGACATGGCGATCCACAGGCAGGCAATGATGCAGGTACGCGCCGTCGCGCTGATGCGGGCAGTCACGGATGGTCTCTCTGAAAAGCGAGCGCGGATTATAGCCCAGGGTCGACGCGTCCCATGAAGGCCGGCGACCATGACGGTCCGCTCGCCTGGCGGATCGGCCCCGAGCAGGCCGGCCTGCGACTCGATCAGGCCGTGACGACCCTGCTCGACGGCCCCTCGCGCGCGCGAATTCAGCAATGGATCGACGCCGGGCGGGTGCGGGTGGACGGCGCGCCACAGGCCCCGCGCTTTCGCCTGAAGGCCGGCCAGACCGTCGAACTCGATCTTCCGGAGCCGACGCCGGTCATTGCCGATGCGCCGGAGACGATCGCCCTCGATCCGCTGTACGAGGACGCCGATCTGCTGGTGGTGAACAAGCCTGTCGGGCTCGTCGTTCACCCCGGTGCGGGCAACCGTGCCGGCACACTGGTCAACGCCCTGCTGCATTTCGACCCCGCACTCGCCGCCCTGCCGCGGGCCGGAATCGTGCATCGCCTGGACAAGGACACCTCCGGGCTGCTGGTCATCGCGCGCAACGCCACGGCGCACGCACGCCTGACCGCGGCGCTGAAGGACCGGCTGATCCGGCGTGAGTATCTGGCGCTGGTCCGCGGCCCGGTCGTCGCCGGCGCGACGATCGACGCGCCGCTCGGACGCCATCCACGCGACCGGCTGCGTCAGGCCGTCGTGCCCGAAGGAACCGGGCGCGAGGCCGTGACGCACTATCGGCTTGCCGAGCGTTTCCGCGCGCATACGCTGCTGGAGGTCCGGCTTGAGACCGGGCGCACCCACCAGATCCGCGTGCACCTCGCGCATGTCGGGCTGCCGATCGTCGGCGACCGGGTCTACGGCGGGCGCGTGCAGGTCCCGGCCGGCGCCAGCGCGGCACTGCGCGATGCGCTTGTCGGTTTTCGGCGTCAGGCGCTGCACGCATGGCGCCTGTCACTGCGCCACCCGGGTGACGGGCGCGAAGTGGATTTCGAGGCGCCGTTGCCCGCCGACATCGCCGGTCTGCTGGGCCTGCTGCGCACCGACCGGGCGGACCTATGAATGCGGATCTTGTTCTGGCCGACTGGGGCGCCGATGTCCCGGTCGTTGCATTCACGACGACCCGCAGCGGCGGGGGCAGCACGGGCACGTATGCCTCGCTGAACCTTGCGGCACATGTCGGCGACGATCCGGCGGCGGTCGCGGCGAATCGCGCGCGGCTCGGTCGGCGGCTGCCGGCGCAACCCAACTGGCTCGAGCAGGTGCACGGCTGTGCGGTAACGGACGCGCGGCTCGGTGGTTGCGCGGATGCCGTTTATTCCGCGGATCCCGGCGAACCCTGCGCAGTGCTCACCGCGGACTGTCTGCCGGTGCTGTTGTGCACCGCCGACGGCACCGAGGTCGCGGCGGCGCACGCGGGCTGGCGCGGGCTCGCGGCCGGCGTGCTGGAGGCAACGATCCGGAAATTCCGCGCGCCCGCCGGTGCGGTGCTGGCCTGGCTGGGACCGGCGATCGGGCAGGACGCATTCGAGGTCGGGCCCGAGGTGCGTGCCGGGTTTTGCGCGACCGACCCCGGAGCGGCCTTGGCCTTTCGGCCTGGTCGCGATGACCGCTGGCACTGTGACCTGTATGCGCTGGCACGACGTCGGTTACTGGCCGCCGGGGTTGGCGCGGTGCACGGTGGGGGCTGGTGCACCTATCGCGAGTCCGAACGCTTCTTCTCGTTTCGTCGCGATGGTGCGACCGGCCGCATGGCCAGCATCATCTGGCGCCGGTCGTGAGTGGTGTAGCCGCGATCCTGCTGAACGTGGTCGCCGGGATTGGCCTGGGCGGTGTCGCGGCCTGGCTGCACCACGGCGCCGATCGCCATCGCTTTGCGGACTGGGGTCGGCCGGGCGTGAACTGGATCGATGGACTGAACCGCTGGTGGTGCCGCCGCGTGCATCGCCTTGCGCCGGTCGCCGCGCCGATCCCGCCCACCGGGCCGGCGATCGTGGTTGCGAACCATGTCTCGGGGCTCGATCCGCTGCTGCTCGTCGCGGCGAGCCGACGGCCGTTGCGGTTCCTGATTGCGCGCGAGCAGTACGAGCGGTTCGGACTGCGCTGGCTGTTCCGTGCGGCGGGCTGCATTCCAGTCGATCGCGGGACGCGTCCCGAGCAGGCCCTGCGGGACGCCCTGCGGGCGCTGGCGTCCGGCGAGGTGGTCGCGCTGTTTCCGCATGGGGCCATCCACCTGCCGGACGGGCCAGCGCCGAGCCTCAAGCGCGGCGCTTTGCGACTGGCCGCGTTGACCGGGGCGCCGGTGGTCGCGGCCCGCGTGGCCGGCGTTGGCGCGCCGGGCCGGGTGGTCTCGGCGGTGTTCGTGCCAGGCCGTGCGCAGCTGGCCTTTTCGCTGCCGTTCGTCGTGGATGCTCAGGTCGACGAGACGGTCATCGCCGTCGAACTCCAGCGATTCCTGATCGAAGAACGCTGACCGTTCGCAGGATCAGGGATCCTTGCCGACCAGGTGCTTCAGCCAGTCGAGCAGGCCCGGTGCGGCGATCTCGCCACGCTCGATATCCGCCCGTAGCGCGTTTGCGCGCCCGATCAGTTCGGCCTTGTCGTCCGGCGTGGTCAGCACGAGTGCCGCGAGCAGACGTCGTGATCTTTCCAGGTCGCCGACCGCCGCCGCCACGAACGCGTATTGATACAGCGTCTCCGACTCCCACGACTGCTGATACAGGTTGAAGCTGTCACGGAACACCGCGTAGGCCGCGTCGAACTCGCGCAGGCGGTAATGGCAGCTGGCGATCTTGCGCTCGACGACCGGGCGGAAGGTGTCGTCGGCCAGCGACCGTGCATGGTCGAGATACGCGAATGCATCGGGGCAGCGTCCCAGTTCGCTGAGAATCTCGCCGGCCAATAGCCATGCATTGACGTCCCGCGAATGTCCTTTGATGTAACGCTCGGCCGCGGGCAGGGCCTCCGCGTAACGCCTCTCGTCATAGAGCAGTCGCGCAATCGCATGGTTGATGCGAACGCCATCGGGCCACCGTGTGCGCAGACGTTCGAGTTCCTCCAGGCGTTGCGCAGCAGTGCCTTCGCCGCGCAGCAGGCTGAATGGATCGACGTATTGGATCTCAAAGCTGCGGACGATATCCGGCTTGCGTTCGCGGTTCGCATACAGCACGAAACTGTCGTCGAAAAAGATCGGGCTCAGATCCTCGCGGCCTTTTACCGTGGCCTGGCGTTCCTTGGGTTCCAGCGGCCAGAGCACATAGTCGACCGGGTGGCGTTTCAGAACGCGGTCAAGCACGAGTCCGGAGTTGTAGGTGCGCTGGATCTCGAACATTTCCACATCCGTGAACGGCGGCAGTTCCATGTCGCTGTGGATCAGCACACGGGGGTACCCGGCCCATTGCGCGTAGCCGCCGTCGCCCGGGGGTATCAGCAGGTTGCCGCTGAGATTCTCGGCCGCCATGAAACTGAACGCGCCGACCGGCAGGTCGGTTGGGTCGAACGGAAAGTGTTGCCGATCACGTGGGTGCAGCGATGGAAATGCTACGAACGCGATTGCGACGAGGAACATCGCCGCCGGTGATGGCCTCAGGAGCGGGCGGCGCAGCGGCGGCACATTCGTTGCGGCCTGTGCCAGCAGCGGCAGGGACAACAGGCTCCATTCGGAGACGAAACGGATGCCGCTCGACAGCAGGTAAAGCCCGCCCGCGTACAGGATGACGTGCGCAAGCCGCAGCCGACGGCCGATTGCGAGCGCCAGCAGGGCAACGACACTGCCGACGAACATCGCGGCAATGATCGTGTTCTGCGGGATCGATTTCCCGTCAAAGGTAAAGGAATGCAGCACCGATCCCGGCAGCGGGCGCATTTCGCGAATGTAGTCGCCGATGTCGGGCGGCGGCGCGAACGGCGCCGAAAGCAGTGCCGGTCCATTTGGCGTAAGCAATAAGGCCGGTAGGCAGGCAAGAATGGAGGCCGGGTAGATCCAACCTCGGCCGGGGGCTGAAGGGACGCCACGCCGACGGTCCACGAGCCATTCCAGCAGATAGGCGCCGCCGATCAATGCGCCGACGATGTATTCGACGCCGTGCAGGTTGGCCCAGATCACCCCGACCACCGGTAACGCGGGCGCCCAGCGCGGGCGGCGTTCCAGAATCAGCAGGAACAACGCGATCGCGAAGTAGGAAACCAGGTGTGGCCGAAGCTGATGAGCGCGGCCGTCCAGCAGCACGATGTAGCCGATTGCAAGCAGTGCCAGCGCGAGGTTCAGCCGTCGCGGGCCACTGGCGAGAAACGCGACGATCGTGGCGACGCCGGCGAGATAGAGCAGCCCACGCAGCGCGCTGAGCCCGCCGTAGCCGAAGCTCTCCATGATTGGAAAGATCAGCGCCTGAAAGCCCCAGAAATAGTTGACCCACTGTCGATCCTGCGCAATGAACGAGAAGTACGCGCTGGTCGGCACGTGCCCCTCGGTCCAGAAGTGGCGCCCGCCCGACAGGTGGTACCACATGTCGGTGTCGCCCTTGTGGATGGGCGTTGCCAGTTGCATGGCGAAGGCAAACGCGAGCAGGGCAATCAGGTACCAGCCGAGTACGCGCGGCGGGGGGCGTAAGACGGCGAGCTGGAATCGATCGATCCAGTCGCGAATGGCGTCTGCGGCGCTGTTTCCCTGCATGAGTCGCTGCCGGTGGCGGGTGGCGGAAGCGCGCCGAGCCTAACACAGATCAAAACTGCGCCTTCTTGAATTTCGTCCGGTCGTTAACCATATCGGGACCAGTGAAATTTTCTGCCGGAGCCGTTCCATGCGAATGGACAAACTGACGAGCAAGTTCCAGTCGGCGCTCGCCGACGCCCAGTCGCTGGCGGTCGGTCGTGACCACCAGTACATCGAGCCCGTGCACCTGTTGCTCGCGCTGCTGGACCAGCAGGGTGGGTCGGCGCATGCGCTGTTGACCCAGGCCGGCGCCAATGTTCCGGCGCTGCGCGGGCGGCTGGGCGAGATGGTGGATCGCCTGCCGACCGTGTCCGGTCATGCCGGTGACGTGCATGTGTCCACGGACCTGAACCGGCTGCTGAACCAGACCGACAAGCTCGCCCAGCAACGCAGGGACGGCTACATCTCCAGCGAACTGTTCGTGCTGGCCGCCGCCGGTGATCGCGGTCCGCTCGGCGATGCGCTGCGTGCGACCGGTGCGACGGCCGAGGCCGTGACCGCGGCCATCGATGCCGTGCGCGGTGGCCAGAAGGTCGACGATCCAAACGCCGAGGATCAGCGTCAGGCACTGAAGAAATTCACCGTCGACCTCACCGAGCGTGCCGAGCAGGGCAAGCTCGATCCGGTGATCGGCCGTGACGACGAGATTCGCCGCACCGTACAGGTGCTGCAACGGCGAACGAAAAACAATCCGGTCCTGATCGGCGAACCCGGCGTGGGCAAGACCGCGATCGTCGAGGGGCTCGCCCAGCGCATCGTCAACGGCGAGGTGCCGGAAGGTCTCAAGAACAAGCGGCTGCTGTCACTCGATATGGGTGCGCTGATCGCCGGTGCGAAGTTCCGCGGCGAATTCGAGGAGCGTCTGAAGGGCGTGCTCAACGAACTGTCCAAGCAGGAAGGTCAGATCATCCTATTCATCGACGAATTGCACACCATGGTCGGTGCGGGCAAGGCCGAGGGTTCGATGGACGCCGGCAACATGCTCAAGCCCGCGCTGGCGCGCGGCGAGCTGCACTGCATCGGCGCCACCACGCTCGATGAATACCGTCAGTACATCGAAAAGGACGCGGCGCTGGAGCGACGCTTCCAGAAGGTGCTGGTCGACGAACCGAGTGTCGAGGACACCATCGCCATCCTGCGCGGGCTCAAGGAGCGCTATGAGGTGCATCACGGGATCGAGATCACCGATCCCGCGATCGTCGCGGCCGCGACGCTGTCGCACCGTTACATCACCGACCGCCAGCTGCCGGACAAGGCCATCGACCTGATGGACGAGGCCGGCGCGCGCATTCGCATGGAGATCGACTCCATGCCCGAGGAGATGGACAAGCTCGACCGTCGCGTGATCCAGCTAAAGATCGAACGCGAGGCGCTGAAGAAGGAATCCGACGAGGCGTCGAAAAAGCGTCTGGCCGATCTGGAACAGCAGCTGGAGCGGCTGGAGCGCGAGTACTCGGATCTCGACGAAGTCTGGAAGGCCGAGAAGGCTGCGCTGGCCGGCGCCACCCACATCAAGGAGGCGCTCGAACGCGCACGCCTGGACATGGACGCGGCCCGTCGCGCCGGCGACCTCGCACGCATGTCGGAGCTGCAGTACGGGCGGATTCCCGAGCTTGAGCACCAGTTGCTGGCCGCGCAGGAGGCCGAGTCGCGCGAGATGACGCTGATGCGCAACAAGGTCACCGACGAGGAGATCGCCGAGGTCGTCTCGCGCTGGACCGGGATCCCGGTGTCGAAGATGCTCGAAAGCGAGCGCGGCAAGCTGCTCGCGATGGAGGCCGAACTCGGTCACCGTGTCATCGGTCAGGCCGAGGCGATTTCGGCCGTTTCGAATGCCGTGCGCCGCTCGCGCTCGGGACTGGCCGATCCGAATCGTCCGAACGGCTCGTTCCTGTTTCTGGGGCCGACCGGTGTCGGCAAGACCGAGCTGTGCAAGGCACTGGCCGAGTTCCTGTTCGACACCGAGGAGGCCATGGTCCGGATCGACATGTCGGAGTTCATGGAAAAGCATTCCGTCGCGCGCCTCATCGGCGCGCCGCCGGGCTATGTCGGTTACGAGGAGGGAGGGTATCTGACCGAGGCTGTCCGTCGCCGACCGTATTCGGTGATCTTGCTCGATGAGGTCGAGAAGGCCCATCCGGACGTGTTCAACGTGCTGCTCCAGGTGCTCGACGACGGCCGCCTGACCGACGGCCAGGGCCGCACGGTCAACTTCCGGAACACCGTGGTCGTGATGACCTCGAACCTCGGCTCGAACCTGATTCAGGAAATGGCGGGCGAGGCCAACTACGAGCGCATGAAGGGCGCGGTCATGGACATCGTCGGTCAGCATTTCCGGCCGGAGTTCATCAACCGCGTCGACGAGGTCGTGGTGTTTCACCCGCTCGCGCGTGACGAGATCCGTCGTATCGCGGCGATCCAGGTGAACCGCCTGCGGGCGCGGCTCGCCGACCACGAGATGCAGATCGATGTTTCAGATGATGTGCTCGACCGCCTGGGCGAGGCCGGGTTCGATCCGGTCTACGGCGCGCGGCCGCTCAAACGTGCCATTCAGCAGCGGCTGGAAAACCCGCTCGCACAGCGAATCCTCGCGGGCGATTTTGGTCCGGGCGACACCATTCGCGTGGAGCGCGACGGCGAATCGCTGCAATTCGGGCGCGTGGCGCGTGCGCGTGCCGGGGCGGGCGACGAGGTGATCGATGCGGAGATCGTTGACTGAGCTGCGGTCCAGCCGGGTGGAACCGGCTCAGCCGCCGGGCTTGCAGGAAGTGTTCGCCGAGCCGCTGAGGTCCCAGGCGTAGGTGCAGTCGAGGTAGGCCCGCACGGAGACGATGCCTTCGAGGCCGTCGGTCAGGCGTTCGGCCGGCCGGCGTCCGCGAAAGTGGCGCGATGGCGTCTGCATCCAGCGCGAACCCATGCGGCGGTTGCGGGGATAGGTCGTGCGCAGCGCCTCGTCGATTTCCAGCAGGTGGATGACGCGGGCCGTGACGTTCGGGTCATCGGGCAGCGGCGTGGCATCGCGATACTTGCGAAGTTCGCGGCTGCGGGTGCCGTCGGGAAGGCCGAGGATTCGGATCTGGTCGCCGGGTGCGACGGCCCACTCTTCGAGCAGCCACATCGTGCGGCGCGATATCTCCACGCGCTCGTCGTGGCTCAGCGGGCTGGTCATGAGCAGAACGCTCCGGACGCAAAATCGGCCGGCAGTATATCATGATCGGCTGATATCCCGACCGGATTAGTCCGAAATGGGCGCGGCGAAATGAGTGCGGTTTTCCTTGATCTCGGCAGCGTCGATGCCGGTGATCTCGAACTTTCCCGGCTGCGGGCCGCCTACCCGCGCTGGACCCTGCACGCGTCAACCTTTGCGAGCGAAACGGCCGCGCGCATCGCCGGCGCGCGGATCGTGGTGACGAACAAGGTCGTCCTCGACCGGGCCGCGATCAAAGCCGCGCCGCTGCTGCGGCTGATCGCGGTGACCGCGACCGGAACCAACAACATCGATCTTGCCGCGGCGGCGGAGCGCGGCATCGCGGTCGTGAACCTGCGCGCGTATGCGACGCCGGCCGTGGTGCAGCACGTGCTGGCCGTGATGCTCGCGTTCGCGACGCGCTGGCAGGACTACGATCGTGACGTGCGCGCCGGCGCCTGGAGCGCGGCCACCCATTTCTGCATGCTCGATCACCCGATCGGCGAACTCGCCGGGCGCACGCTGGGGATCGTCGGCTTCGGCGAGCTCGGGCGCGGGGTTGCGCGAATCGCCGAGGCGTTTGGCATGCAGGTGCTCGTTGCGGCCCGGCCCGGCAGCGCGGACCTGCCGCCCGGGCGGGTTTCGCTCGATGAACTCCTGCGCGAGAGTCACTATGTAAGTCTGCACTGTCCGCTGACCGCGCAGACGCAGGGGTTGATCGGCGCGGCGGCATTCGCGCGGATGCGACGCGATGCCGTGTTGATCAACACCGCCCGCGGTGCGATCGTCGACGCCGCGGCGCTGGCAGTGGCCCTGCGTGCCGGCACGATCGCCGGCGCGGCGATCGACGTGCTGGAGCGCGAACCGCCGCCGGCCGACCATCCGCTGCTTGCGCCGGATATCCCGAATCTCATCCTCACGCCGCATACCGCGTGGGCGAGCCGCGAGGCGCGTCAGCGCGCGATCGATGGTACGGCCGCAAACCTGCGCGCGTTTCTGGCCGGTACGCCCGAGAATCTCGTCCGCGCATGAACAGGCCCGGCACGCACCGGTTCTGCGTCGCGCCGATGATGGACTGCACGGACCGCCACGACCGGCACCTGCTGCGGCTGATCTCGCGTCACGCTCGGCTGTACACCGAGATGCTCACTGCGAACGCCGTGATCCACGGTGATCGCGACCATCTGCTGGCGTTTGCGTCCGGGGAGCATCCGGTCGCGCTGCAACTCGGTGGCGCCGACCCCTTACAGATGGCCGAGGCCGCGGCGATCGGCGCCGAATACGGCTACGACGAAATCAATATCAATGTCGGCTGTCCGAGCGACCGGGTGCGATCGGGTCGCTTTGGTGCCTGCCTCATGGCCGAGCCAGCGTTGGTCGCGGAGATCTTCGCAGCCATGCAGGCGGCGGTGCGGATTCCGGTCACGGTGAAATGCCGCATCGGCATTGACGAGCAGGACGAATGGGGCGATCTGCGCAACTTTGTGGATGTGGTCGCGGGCGCGGGATGCGAAACATTCGTCGTGCATGCGCGCAAGGCCTGGTTGCAGGGGCTCAGTCCCCGCGAGAATCGCACGGTGCCGCCATTACGCTACGAGCGCGCGCGTCAGCTCAAGGCGCTGTTTCCGCACCTGACGGTTGTCGTCAATGGCGGAATCGAGACGCTGGAGCAGGCGCTCGCATTCCTCGACGACGACCCAGACGGCCCCGCACTTGATGGCGTGATGCTCGGGCGTGCGCCCTATGCCAGGCCTTATCTGCTGGCGCAGGTCGACCGCCTGTTCTTCGGCGATCACTCGCCCGTGCGCTCGCCGCGCGAGGTGATGGAGGCGTATGCGGACTACGCACGTGCAGAGCTCGCGCATGGCGCGCGTCTTGGCGCGTTGAGCCGCCACATCGTGGGACTTCTGCACGGCATGCCCGGGGCACGCATCTGGCGGCGGTACCTCAGCGAGCATGCACATCGCGAAGGGGTCGGCGCGGAGTTGTTCGGCGAGGCCTGGGCCGCTGCGCAGTCCACCGGGGCAACGAACGATCTCTCCGGTGGCGGTCCGGCTGAGCAGGCCGAATTTCGGCGGCGCGCGTGAATTCGGTTGTTTCGTCCGCTTCGGGATATTCCTGCGCGGACCGTGCCGGTACTATTCACACCCGGAATCGATTGCCCCGAGGGCCCCGATTGATGTGCGCGAATCACCACAGCGATGCCATTCACGATACGGCGCAAGCCGCGCGCGCCGCACCGCGTTCGCGCTGGCGGGCACTGCTGGCGCTGTTCTGCGTGACGGCATTTGCGGCGCCGGCGCCGGCGGCGGTCATCTACGACGCCGGCCTGAATACTTTGCCGAGCGCCCAGGGCTTTGCATTCCTGTCGCTTCCGCCGGGGGCCGTGCAGTCGGTCGCCGGCGGTGTCTACACGCTGGATACGACGGCATCGTCATCGATCTCCGCAGGCAGTTCGCGCGCGGACCTGCCGCTGGATATGGATCAGGGAATACGGCTCACGATCCGCATGCGGGTGGTGAGCGAAAGCCATTCGACCTCGGATCGGGCCGGTTTTTCGATCATCCTCGTCGGCAGTGACCCGACCCGCGCGCTGGAGCTCGCGTTCTGGGACAACGAGGTCTGGTACTACCCGTCGGCAGCCTTCACGCATGGTTCGGGATACGCGCTGCACACGAGTTCCGCGTTCCACACCTACGCACTGGATCTCGTGGGTTCGGCGTTTGCGCTGCGTGTGGATGGTGCGCCCGCGCTCAGCGGTTCCCTAGTCGACTACTCGGGATTCGGCTTTCCGTACAACGTGCCGAACTTCCTGTTTTTCGGCGATGACACGAGTTCTGCGTCAGCGCGGGTGGAGATCAGCCAGATCACGCTCAGCGCATTACCGCTTCCTGGTGCGTCGTGGTTGCTGGGGGCCGGACTGCTGGCATGGCATTGGCGGCGGCGCGCTGCGCGCTGAACATTGCGCTAGCGCTTGCGCTCTTTGCAGGCGCGGCAAGTGCCGCGCCGTCGCCGGGCGGGTTTTCCGAGGCTGATCTTGTCGAGATCGTCGACCAGGCGCTGCGGCATGCGCATGGTGAAGGCATTCGTCAGGACGGTCCGCGTTCGCGGCGTCTGCTGTGTCTCGCGGCGCTGTCCGGATCGGCGCGCGCCGAGTTCGAACTCGGCTGGATTGCGGCCAACGGGCGCGGCGTGACCCGCGACGATGCGGTTGCGGCCGGCTGGTTCGCGCGGGCGGCTGACGGCGGTGAACCGCATGCCGCGCGGCTGGCACGCTGGTTTCCGCCGACGCTCGCGATCGGCGATCCGGCGTGCCCGTTGCCCGAAGCCGGCCGCGTGCCGGAGCGCCGCGAGATCGAGCGCTGGGTCGAGATCATCGCGCCGGCGTTCGATCTGGAGCCCGGTCTCGTCAAGGCGGTCATTGCGGTCGAGTCGTCCTACCGGGTCGACGCGATTTCGCCAAAGGGCGCGATGGGCCTGATGCAGCTGATGCCGGCGACCGCACACCGGTTCGATGTCGGAGATCCGTTCGATCCCTTGCAGAATCTCTACGGCGGCATCCGCTATCTGCGCTGGCTGCACGATCATTTCGACTGGGACCCGACGCTGGCGATCGCCGGCTATAACGCGGGCGAGGGCGCCGTCGGGCGCTACGATGGCGTTCCACCGTATCGCGAGACGCAGAACTATCTGCGCAAGGTTGTGCGGCTCAGTGCGCCCTGCGGTGAGGCGCGCGACGGGGTCTAGCGATGCAAAGAATGCCCCGGAACTGCAAACCTTTCATCGCCGGAGCAAGCCGCCGCCCGGACGGTCAAGCCGGCGTTCTTGAATCGATTTTCGAAAACCATTGAAGGGGAGGCAGCGATGTCCGTTCTGGACAAGATGGCCGAGATACTTGAATGCTCTCCTAAGGAATTGAACGGCTCTGTTGCGTTCCGTGATCATCCGCATTGGGATTCATTGGCAGCGATTTCGACCATTGCCATGGCGGATGCCGACTATGGGGTCGAGTTGAGTCCGACGCAGTTCGAGCAGCTGGAGACCATCGACGAGCTCGATGCCTGTCTGCGAAAGCAGTCGGGAATCTGATTTGTCATTTGCTTCCTTCGAAGGGCCGGCGATAGTCGGGGTCGCGGCCGCGGTGCCGCAACGGGTGCTGGACAACCTCGAGTTCGACTGGGACTTCTCGGACCAGGAAGTACGCGACATCGTTGCCAAGTCCGGGGTTCAACGGCGTCGCTGGGCGCCCGACTCGATCTGCGGTTCGGATATGAGCGAGGCGGCGGCGAAACGGCTGTTGCAGGATATGGATGTCGATCCGCAAAGCGTCGATGCCGTCGTCTTTGTCTCGCAAACACCGGATTACCGGATGCCGGCAACGGCAGCGTTGCTGCAACACCGTCTCGCCCTGGGCACAGGTGCCGCGGCCTTCGACATCAATCTGGGCTGTTCGGGATATGTATACGGCCTGTTCGTCGCATTCTCGATGATCGGCTCGGGCGCCATGCGTCGTGTGCTCCTGCTCAACGGGGAAACCCGCACCCGTGCCTATTCGTTTCGCGATCGTAAAACCGGCCTGTTGTTCGGAGATGCGGGAACCGCAACGCTGATCGAACATCGGCCCACTGCCGGCAAGAGTCATTTCTCACTGAACTCGGATGGAGAGCGCGGTCATCTCATCAGCATCAAGGCCGGCGGCGCACGGCATCCGAGTACGCCGGAAACGCTTCGCGAAAAGGCGCAGCCGGATGGCGGCTTTCGTTCAGACGAGCACGGTGTCATGGACGGGGTCGGAATTTTCAGTTTCATGATCTCGGATGTATATCGCGATATCCGGGCAATTCTCGAACGCGCCGGGCGCGGTGCCGATGAGCTGGCGTTTGCGGTTATGCATCAGGCGAACCGATTCGGGCTCGAACACCTGCGTAAGAAGCTGGGGCTGGCGCCGGACCAGGTTCCCTACTCACTGGACGAATTCGGCAACACCAGCAGTGCCAGCATTCCGCTGACGATGGTGACCCGGCTAGCGGACAAACTTCCGCTCATGGGCGGCGATGTGCTGCTGTCGGGCTTCGGCGTCGGGCTTTCCTGGGCCAGCGCGGTGCTCAGGCTGGACCGGCCCCATGTGTCCGGCCTGGTGGAGATGCCGGATCCGATCGATGCTTGATCTGAGCGGAAAGAAGATCCTGATCACCGGCGCATCCTCCGGTATCGGCCGGGCCTGCGCGATTGCGTGTGCGCGACAGGGCGCCACCCTCGCCATGCTCGGGCGAAACGCCGAGCGCCTGGCCGAAACCCGGTCGCGGTGCGACAACGCTCAGATGCATTACACCGCCACCGTCGATCTGATCGACTACGATCAGGTGCCGGATGTGGTTGCGGCCTGCCACGAAAGTATCGGTGATTTTCATGGACTCGTGAACGCCGCCGGCGTTTCGATGACCCTGCCACTTTCATCCCTGCGCCCGGAACAGACCAACCGCCTGTTCGAGACCAATGTCACCGCCGGCATGAATCTGACGCGTCTGGTCGTCGACCGACGGCGCTGGGCCGCCGACGGCGGGAGCGTGGTGTTCGTCGCCTCGGTCATGGGAATGGTCGGGGAGAAGGGCAAGACCGCCTATGCCCTGACCAAGGGCGCGTTGCTTGGTGGAACGCGCGCAATTGCCCTGGAACTGGCCGGACGTTCCATCCGCGTCAACAGTGTTTCACCGGGCGTGGTGAAGACCCCGCTCTCGGACGCCGCCGTCTACAGTCAGTCGGAGGCATCGCGGCAGCGGATCGCCGATTTGCATCCACTCGGGCTTGGGAGGCCCGAGGATGTGGCCGATGCTGTTGTGTTTCTGCTTGCCGACGAGTCGCGCTGGATCACCGGGACGAATCTGGTGATCGATGGTGGCTACACCGCCCGTTAGCGGACGCTGGGTTTTTCGCCACGCGTAGTGTGAACAGGCCCTAGTGTCCTGTCCCACAATGATCTGTCATTTCTGAGGGTTACTACGGTTCGAGGGCAAGGCGCGTCGTGAAGGCAATGGTCATTCCATTGGCAAGCGGCGCAACACCGCCCTCGAACCGTAGGGGCCCTCCCTGCGGGCGCG
>JAGRGH010000026.1 GCA_020445605.1 Chromatiales bacterium | reverse complement strand
TGCCGGGCGACAACGTGAAGATCACGGTGAAGCTGATTGCCCCGATCGCGATGGAAGAGGGGCTGCGCTTTGCGATTCGCGAAGGCGGACGCACGGTCGGTGCCGGCGTCGTGGCGAAGATTATCGAGTAATTCCGCGCTAAACGATTGCAGTGAGCCACTGCCGCTGGGCGGTGGCCGGGCGAGGTTACAGGCCAGTAGCTCAATTGGCAGAGCGGCGGTCTCCAAAACCGCAGGTTGGGGGTTCGATTCCCTCCTGGCCTGCCAAAGCCTGAGCCCGACACTACGCAATCGCTCGCAGCGAAACTCCCCAAGGTTTTAATGAGCACCAAGACGGAACACTCCGGTTCGCCGCTGGATACGGTCAAGCTGCTGCTGGCGGTCTTGATGGTCGTCGCCGGCATCTACGGCTTCTACCACTACGAGGCGGAGTCGACCCTGTTGCGCGTGCTCGGGCTGCTGGTCGTGGCGGGGCTCGCGGCGGGAATCGTCTTCACGACGGCGCGTGGTCGCGGCCTGTGGGCTTTTTTCGGCGAGACCCGCACCGAGGTGCGCAAGGTGGTCTGGCCGACGCGGCAGGAGACGGTGCAGACCACGCTGATCGTGTTCGTGATGGTGCTGATCGTCGCAATTTTCATGTGGCTGCTCGATCTCTTGCTGGGATGGGCGGTCAGTAGCGTGCTGGGAGGCTCGTGATGGCCATGCGCTGGTATGTGCTGCATGTGTTTTCTCAGTACGAGCAAAGCGTCAAGCGCGCGCTCGAAGAGCGCATTGCCCGTGCCGGCATGCAGGAGCGCTTCGGTGAGATTCTGGTGCCGACCGAGGACGTGGTCGAAATGCGTGCCGGGCAGCAGCGTCGTAGCGAAAGGAAGTTCTTCCCGGGCTATGTGCTGGTGCAGATGGACCTCGATGAAGAGGCCTGGCATCTGGTGAAGGAAACGCCGCGGGTGATGGGTTTCATCGGCGGAACCAGCGAGCGGCCGGCGCCGATTTCGCAGAAGGAAGCCGATGCGATTCTCGACCGCATGCGTGCGGGCGAGGACAGCCCGCGGCCGAAGGTTTTGTTCGAGGTCGGCGAGATGGTCCGTGTAAAGGACGGGCCGTTCGCGGATTTCAATGGCGTGGTCGAGGAAGTCGACTACGAGAAGAGCCGGCTGAAGGTCGCTGTGTTGATCTTCGGTCGTTCGACGCCCGTGGAACTTGAGTTCGCACAGGTGGAGAAGGCGTAGCACATCCGCGTCGCAAGGCGGAGTGACTCATTTACGGGGAGCCCAGAAGGCGTTTGGACCCGGGAGATAACGAACCATGGCAAAGAAGATCAATGCTTACATCAAGCTGCAGGTGAAGGCCCAGGAGGCCAATCCGAGCCCGCCGGTCGGTCCGGCGTTGGGTCAGCACGGTGTGAACATCATGGAATTCTGCAAGTCCTTCAATGCCCAGACGCAGGGTCTGGAGAAGGGGCTGCCGATTCCCGTGGTGATCACCGTGTACTCGGACCGCAGCTTCACCTTCATCATGAAGACGCCGCCGGCGTCGATCCTGCTGAAGAAGGCCGTCGGAATCAAATCCGGCAGTGGCCGTCCGAATACCGAAAAGGTTGGCACCGTCACGCGTGCGCAGCTCGAGGACATTGCGAAACTCAAGGATCCGGATCTGACGGCCGCCAGCCTGGACGCCGCCGTGCGCACGATCGCAGGCAGCGCCCGCAGCATGGGTCTGAATGTTGAGGGGGTCGAATAATGGCACGCGCAGGCAAACGGGTCCGTAACAACCGTTCGGCAATCGATTCCAGCCGGAGCTATTCGCTCGACGAGGCGTTGGATCTTCTTAAAAAAGCGACCACCGCAAAGTTTATCGAGACGGTGGATGCCGCCGTCAATCTGGGGGTTGACCCGCGTAAATCCGACCAGGTCGTGCGTGGGTCCACCGTGCTCCCGCATGGCACGGGCAAGACCGTTCGCGTAGCCGTGTTCACGCAGGGCGCAAACGTCGAGGCCGCCAAGGCCGCCGGTGCCGACATCGTCGGCATGGATGACCTTGCCGCCGAGATCAAGGGCGGGCGCATGGACTTCGATGTCGTGATCGCCTCGCCGGACGCCATGCGCGTGGTCGGTCAGCTGGGCCAGATCCTCGGTCCGCGCGGGCTGATGCCGAACCCGAAGGTTGGCACCGTGACGGCCGACATCGCCACCGCCGTGACGAACGCCAAGGGCGGGCAGGTGCGGTACCGCGCCGACAAGGCCGGCATCATTCACTGCCCGATCGGCAAGATCGATTTCGAGGCGAATGCGCTCAAGGAAAACCTGAACGCATTGCTGGCCGACCTGATCAAGCTCAAGCCGGCCACGGCGAAAGGCATCTATGTGCGTCGCGTGAGCGTGTCCAGCACGATGGGGCCTGGGGTTCTGGTCGACAACAGTTCTCTGAGTCTCGGCTAGCCCGGGACGACGGGCATCGTGCGCCCAGGGCGTGACGGTGCCGATAGTTGAAGACTGACCGGTTTCCGGTCGGTCCATGATCGAGCATCGGAGGGAACCGGTGCCGAAGACCGCAGGTGCGGAACGGCCAAGGCCAATCCGCTTAATGTCCTGCGCAGGCGGTGCTCGCATCCGGGTTGAATCCGGCTGCCGGGGCCGTACAGGTGGAGGGGTGCAAGCCCCTTCGTGTTGGCGGGCGGGGACGTTTGGAGGTCCCAACCCGGCGTTAACGTACAGGTGACTGACGAATGCCACTGAACCGTGTTCAGAAAGAGGCGATCGTTTCTGAGGTCGCGGACGTTGCCAGCAAGGCCCATTCGGCGATTGCCGCCGAGTATCGCGGGCTGAGCGTCGAGGCGCTGACGAAACTGCGCGTCGAGGCTCGCAAGGCCGACGTCTACCTTCGGGTGGTCAAGAACACGCTCGCACGTCGAGCCGTAGGCGGTACCGACTTCGAGTGCCTTGGTGACGGGCTGACCGGCCCGCTGCTGCTGGCGTTCTCGATGAACGAGCCCGGCTCGGCCGCGCGCGTGATCTCCGACTTCGCGAAGAACAACGACAAGCTCGTCGTGCGACTCGTCGCGATCGGCGGCCGCTTGCTCGGCCCCGGCGACATCACGACGCTCGCGAAGATGCCGACCTACGATCAGGCGATCAGCCTGCTCATGGCCGTCATGAAGGCCCCGATCGAAAAGCTCGCACGCACGATCAACGAAGTGCCCGGCAAGCTTGTTCGCACCGTGGCCGCGATTCGCGATCAGAAACAAGACGCCTGAATTCAAGCCGGCGGCCCGCGGCCGTGCGGTTCAACCCTAAACGATCTATCTGGAGTCCAAAATGGCAGTTTCGAAAGACGAAATCCTTGACGCGATTTCGAACATGACGGTGATGGAAGTCGTCGATCTGATCTCGGCGATGGAAGAGAAGTTTGGCGTCAGCGCGGCAGCCGCCGTTGCGGCAGCCCCGGTTGCCGCCGCTGGCGGTGACGCCGGCGCGGCCGCCGAAGAGAAGACCGAATTCGACGTCGTCATGACGAGCTTCGGTTCCAACAAGGTCGCCGTCATCAAGGCCGTCCGTGGTTTCACGGGGCTGGGTCTGAAAGAGGCGAAGGACCTTGTGGAAGGCGCGCCGTCGACGGTCAAGGAAGCGGTGTCGAAGGCCGAAGCCGACGACATCAAGAAGCAGCTTGAAGAGGCTGGCGCTTCGGTCGAGTTGAAGTAAGCCGATTGATATCGGCAGCGCTTGACGCGACCGGATGCTATCTGAGCGAACTGGCTGGCGGTGAAAGCCGCCGGCCTTTTCGCGCTTGTACTGAAAGCGGCGCCCACGTCGGGCGATCGCGGACGATCAAACCCACGCAGCGGGGACCGGCAGCATGGCTTACTCTCTGACTGAACGCAAGCGAATCCGACTCAGCTTCGGCAAACGGCCGAGTGTGTTGAAGGTGCCTTACCTGCTTGCGACTCAGGTCGACTCCTACAAGAACTTCCTGCAGCTAGACCGCGACGGCGCAGCGCGCCGCGACGTCGGTCTGAACGGAGCGCTGCGGTCGGTGTTTCCGATCACGAGTTATTCCGGCAACGCGGCGCTTGAATACGTCAGCTACCGGCTCGGCGAGCCGCTGTTTGACGTCAAGGAATGCCAGATGCGCGGCGCCACCTTTGCAGCACCGCTACGCGTGCTGATGCGCCTGGTGATCTACGATCGCGATGCGCCGGCATCCGCTAAGGTCGTCAAGGACGTGCGCGAGCAGGAGGTCTATCTCGGCGAGATGCCGTTGATGACCGACAACGGCACGTTCGTGATCAACGGCACGGAACGAGTGATCGTTTCCCAGCTGCACCGTTCGCCGGGTGTGTTTTTCGATCACGACAAGGGCAAGACCCACTCCTCGGGCAAGCTCCTGTATTCCGCACGCGTGATCCCCTACCGCGGCTCGTGGCTCGATTTCGAGTTCGATCCGAAGGACATGGTCTATGTGCGCATCGACCGTCGGCGCAAGCTGCCGGTCTCCGTCTTGCTGCGCGCGCTCGGTTTCGATACCGCGCAGATTCTTGCGATGTTCTTCGAGAACTCGAAGTTCACCTGCGACAAGGACGGCATCCATCTCGACCTCGTGCCAGAGCGGCTGCGCGGCGAGACGGCGTTGTTCGACATCTCGGCGAAGGACAAGGTGATCGTCGAGGAAGGTCGGCGCATCACGGCCGCCCATGTCCGGCGCATCGAGCGCGCGGGGCTGAAAACCCTCGACGTCCCGTCCGAATATCTGTACGGGCGTGTGCTTGCGACCGCGCTGGTCGACACGGGCACTGGCGAGCTGATTGCTGATGCGAACGCCGTGCTCGACGAGGAAATCGTCACGCGTGCGCTTTCGTCCGGTGTCGAAACGATCGAAACGATCTACACGAACGATATCGATCACGGCCCGTTCATCTCGGACACGCTGCGTTCCGATGTCACGACCAATCAGATCGAGGCGCTTGTCGAAATCTACCGGATGATGCGTCCCGGTGAGCCGCCGACCAAGGACGCGGCGCACAACCTGTTCACCAATCTGTTTTTCACCGACGAACGCTACGATCTCTCACGCGTCGGCCGCATGAAATTCAACCGGCGGCTGGGTCGCGAGGAGACGGAAGGTTCGGGCGTGCTGGATTCTGGCGACATCATCGATGTCATTCGCGAACTCATCAACATTCGCAACGGCAACGGCGTGGTCGATGATATCGATCACCTCGGCAACCGGCGCATCCGTTCGGTCGGCGAGATGGTCGAGAACCAGTTCCGCATCGGTCTTGTGCGTGTGGAACGCGCCGTTCGTGAGCGCCTGAGTCTCGCGGAGTCCGAGAATCTCGCGCCGCAGGATCTGATCAACGCCAAACCGGTGTCAGCGGCCATCAAGGAATTCTTTGGTTCCTCGCAGCTGTCGCAGTTCATGGATCAGAACAACCCGCTTTCGGAGATCACGCACAAGCGCCGCGTCTCGGCGCTGGGCCCGGGTGGTCTGGCGCGCGAACGCGCGGGCTTTGAGGTGCGCGACGTGCATCCGACGCACTACGGTCGCGTTTGCCCGATCGAGACGCCGGAAGGCCCGAACATCGGGTTGATCAACTCGCTGGCCGTCTATGCGCGTGCCAACGATTACGGTTTTCTCGAGACGCCATACCGAAAGGTCGTCGATCAGGCAGTGACGGATGAAGTTGTCTATCTGTCGGCGATCGAGGAAGGTCAGTACGTCATCGCCCAGGCGAATGCGAACACCGACGGGAAGGGCCGTCTGATCGATCCGCTGGTCTCGTGCCGTCATCGAAACGAATTCACGATGATGACGCCCGACAAGATCGAGTTCATCGACGTGTCTCCCAAGCAGATTGTTTCGGTCGCGGCCTCGCTGATTCCGTTCCTTGAACACGATGACGCCAACCGCGCGCTTATGGGTTCGAACATGCAGCGTCAGGCGGTGCCGACCCTGCGTGCCGAGAAGCCGTTGGTGGGCACGGGCATGGAACGTGTCGTGGCCGTCGACTCCGGTGTGACCGTGGTCGCGCGTCGCGGTGGTGTCGTGGATTCGGTGGACGCCGGACGCATCGTCGTGCGTGCAAATGACGACGAGGCCATCGCCGGTGAACCGGGCGTGGATATCTACAATCTCACGAAGTACACGCGATCGAACCAGAACACCTGCATCAACCAGCGGCCGCTCGTGCGCACCGGTGAGCGGGTTGCGGGCGGAGACGTCGTTGCGGATGGGCCGTCCACGGATCTTGGTGAACTCGCACTGGGCCAGAACCTGCTGGTCGCGTTCATGCCCTGGAATGGCTACAACTTCGAGGACTCCATCCTGATCTCCGAGCGCGTGGTCGAGGAGGATCGGTACACGACGATCCACATCGAAGAACTGACCTGCATGGCGCGCGACACCAAGCTCGGGCCTGAAGAGATCACTGCCGACATTCCCAACGTCGGCGAGGCCGCGCTGGCCAAGCTGGATGAGGCGGGAATCGTCTACATCGGCGCCGAGGTGCGGGCGGGCGACATTCTCGTCGGCAAGGTCACCCCGAAGGGCGAGACCCAGCTGACGCCGGAAGAAAAGCTGCTCCGCGCGATCTTTGGCGAGAAGGCCTCCGACGTGAAGGACACCTCGCTGCGCGTTCCGTCCGGCATGGATGGCACGGTGATCGACGTACAGGTCTTCACGCGCGATGGCGTTGAAAAGGATTCTCGCGCGCTTGCCAACGAAGAAGCCGAAATGGCGCGGGTTCGCAAGGACCTGGACGACCAGCTGCGCATTGTCGAAGGCGACACCTATGATCGCGTCGAGAAGATGCTGCTCGGCAAGGTGGCGGATGGTGGCCCCGGCAAGATCGAGGCCGGCTCGAAGATCACCAAGGCGTATCTGGAGTCCCTGAAGCGCGAGCAATGGCTCGGAATCCGCCTGCACAATGAGGAAGCGGCGCGTCAGCTCGAAGCGATCGCCGCGCACATCAAGCAGCAGCGCGAAGACTTCGACCATCGCTACGAGGAGAAAAAGCGCAAGCTCACCACGGGGGATGATCTCGCCCCGGGCGTGCTGAAAATGGTCAAGGTCTATCTCGCAGTCAAGCGTCGCATCCAGCCTGGCGACAAGATGGCGGGACGCCATGGCAACAAGGGCGTGATCTCCACCATCGTTCCGGTTGAGGACATGCCCTACATGGCCGACGGCACGCCGGTCGACGTCGTGCTCAATCCGCTCGGTGTGCCATCGCGCATGAACGTCGGCCAGGTGCTGGAGACGCACCTCGGCTGGGCGGCCAAGGCGCTCGGGCGCAAGATCGGCGAGATGCTGGATGCCGGGACCAAGACCGCCGAACTGCGCAAATACATGCAGAACATGTACAACGCCGGCGGCGAGAAGGTCGACCTCAAGGGCTTTGACGACGATCAGGTGGCGGATCTCGCAAACGGTCTGCGCAAGGGTGTGCCGATGGCCACGCCGGTGTTCGATGGTGCCACCGAGGCCGAGGTCAAGGCCATGCTTGAGTTGGCAGGGTTGCCGACGTCGGGACAGACCACGTTGCACGACGGACGCACCGGCGAGGCGTTTGATCGCCCGGTGACGGTTGGCTACATGCACATGCTCAAGCTCAACCACCTCGTCGACGACAAGATGCATGCGCGCTCCACGGGCCCGTATTCGCTCGTCACGCAGCAGCCGCTGGGCGGCAAGGCCCAGTTCGGTGGTCAGCGTTTCGGCGAAATGGAGGTCTGGGCGCTCGAGGCCTATGGCGCCTCGTACACCCTGCAGGAAATGCTGACCGTCAAGTCCGACGACGTAAACGGCCGTACCCGCATGTACAAAAACATCGTCGACGGCAACCATCGCATGGAAGCCGGCATGCCCGAGTCGTTCAATGTGTTGACCAAGGAGATTCGCTCCCTGGCCATCAACATCGAACTCGAGCAGAACTAAACCACGACGCGCGATTCGATCGCAGGAGATATCGACGTGAGAGAACTCTTGAGGATGCTGAAGCAGCAGGACCAGGTCGAGGATTTCGACATCATTCGAATTGGTCTGTCGTCGCCGGAGATGATCCGGTCGTGGTCGTTCGGTGAGGTCAAGAAACCCGAGACGATCAACTACCGCACGTTCAAGCCCGAGCGTGACGGATTGTTCTGCGCGAAGATCTTCGGGCCGGTCACGGACTACGAGTGTCTGTGCGGAAAGTACAAGCGGCTGAAGCACCGCGGTGTCGTCTGCGAAAAGTGCGGTGTCGAAGTCACGCTGTCAAAGGTGCGCCGCGAACGCATGGGACACATCGAGCTTGCCAGCCCGGTCGCCCACATCTGGTTCCTGAAGTCGCTGCCGTCGCGCATCGGGCTTCTGCTCGACATGACCCTGCGTGACATTGAGCGGATTCTTTACTTCGAATCGTTTGTCGTCATTGATCCGCGCAACAACCCCGATCTGGAGCGTCGCCAGCTCCTGACCGATGACCAGTACCTGGACATCATCGAGCAGCATGGTGATGACTTCGACGCGCGTATGGGCGCCGAGGCCGTCTACCAGTTGCTGCGCACGTTGAAGCTCGACAAGGAGGCCGAACAGATCCGCGAGGACATGGCGGCCACGAACTCCGAGACCAAGATCAAGAAGTACACCAAGCGGCTGAAGCTGATCGAGGCGCTGGTGGAGTCCGGCAACCGTCCAGAATGGATGGTGTTGACCGTATTGCCGGTTCTGCCGCCCGAACTGCGCCCGCTGGTTCCGCTCGATGGTGGCCGGTTCGCGACCTCCGACCTGAACGACCTGTACCGGCGCGTCATCAACCGCAATAACCGCCTGAAACGCCTGCTCGATCTCAATGCGCCGGACATCATCGTGCGCAACGAAAAGCGCATGTTGCAGGAATCGGTTGACGCGTTGCTCGACAATGGTCGGCGCGGTCGTGCGATCACGGGCTCGAACAAACGCCCGCTGAAGTCGCTTGCGGACATGATCAAGGGCAAGCAGGGTCGCTTCCGTCAGAACCTGCTCGGCAAGCGTGTGGACTACTCAGGCCGTTCCGTCATCGTGGTCGGTCCGACGTTGCGTCTGCACCAGTGCGGGCTGCCGAAAAAGATGGCGCTCGAGCTGTTCAAGCCGTTCATCTTCGGCAAGCTTCAGGCGCGCGGCCTGGCGACGACGATCAAGCAGGCCAAGAAGACCGTAGAACGCGAAGGCGGCGAGGTCTGGGACATCCTCGAAGAGGTCATTCGCGAGCATCCGGTGATGCTGAACCGTGCGCCGACGCTGCATCGACTGGGCATCCAGGCCTTCGAGCCGGTGTTGATCGAGGGCAAGGCGATCCAGCTGCATCCGCTGGTCTGCACCGCGTTCAACGCCGATTTCGACGGCGACCAGATGGCCGTGCACGTGCCGCTGTCGCTGGAGGCTCAGCTTGAGGCTCGCAGCCTGATGATGGCGACGAACAACATTCTGTCGCCGGCGAATGGCGAGCCGATCATCGTGCCGTCGCAGGACGTGGTGCTGGGCCTGTACTACATGTCCCGTGAACGCATCAACGCGCGCGGCACGGGCATGGCGTTTGCCAACATCACCGAGCTGCACCGTGCGTATGAAACCCGCAGCGTTGCGCTGCATGCGCGTGTGAAGGTGCGCCTGCGTCAGGTCGTGCTGGATGTCGAGACCGGCGAACGTACCACCAGTGTTCAGGTCGTCGATACGGTGGCGGGTCGCGCGCTGCTGTATGCAATCGTTCCGGAGGGCCTGCCGTTCTCGCTCGTCGACCAGGTCATGAGCAAGAAATCGATCTCGCGGCTGATCAATGCCTGCTATCGGCGCCTTGGCCTGAAAGACACTGTCGTGTTTGCTGACCGGCTCATGTACATGGGCTTTGCGATGGCCACGCGCGCCGGTGTTTCCATCGGCGTCGATGACATGATGGTTCCTGAAGAGAAGGAACGCATCATTGAGGCGGCTGAGCGCGAGGTGCAGGAAATCGAGTCGCAGTACAGCTCCGGTCTCGTGACCTTCGGCGAGCGCTATAACAAGGTCGTCGATATCTGGTCGCACACCAATGACCAGGTCGCAAAGGTCATGATGGAGCGCCTGGGCAGCGACATCGTGGTGGATGCAGAAGGCAAGGAGGCGCGGCAGGAGTCGTTCAACTCGATCTACATGATGGCCGATTCCGGCGCGCGTGGTTCCGCCGCACAGATCCGTCAGCTTGCCGGCATGCGCGGTCTGATGGCGAAACCGGACGGCTCCATCATCGAGACCCCGATCACGGCGAACTTCCGTGAAGGCCTCGACGTGTTGCAGTACTTCATCTCGACGCACGGCGCGCGCAAGGGTCTGGCCGACACGGCGCTGAAGACGGCCAACTCCGGATATCTGACCCGGCGTCTGGTCGACGTCGCGCAGGATCTCGTGGTCACCGAGCCGGATTGCGGTACGCAGGACGGTCTGGTCATGAATCCGCTGATCGAGGGCGGTGATGTGGTCGAGCCGCTGCGTGAGCGCGTGCTCGGCCGTGTCGTGGCGCAGGACATCAAGCGACCGAACACCGACGAGGTGTTGGTCGAGGCCGGCACCCTGCTCGACGAGCAGCGCGTCGACCTGATCGAGGAGGCCGGTGTCGACGAGGTGCTGGTGCGTTCGCCGATCACCTGTGACACGCGCTACGGCATCTGTTCGGCCTGTTACGGTCGTGACCTGGCCCGTGGTCATCGTGTGAACATCGGCGAGGCCATCGGTGTCATCGCCGCGCAGTCGATCGGCGAGCCGGGAACCCAGCTCACGATGCGCACCTTCCACATCGGTGGCGCGGCCTCACGTTCGGCGGCGGTTTCTTCAATCGAGGTCAAGTCGGCCGGTACGGTTCGTCTGCACAACCTCAAGACGGTTCGTAATGAGGGTGGCAACCTCGTCGCCGTGTCGCGTTCCGGTGAAATCACCGTGGCGGACGAACATGGCCGCGAGCGCGAGCGCTACAAGGTGCCCTATGGTGCAGTCATCAGTGTCGATGACGGCGCGCAGGCCGCAGGCGGTCAGCAGATCGCGACCTGGGATCCGCACACCCACCCGGTGGTCACCGAGGTCGATGGTCGCCTGGCCTTCTCGGACTTCGTGGACGGATTGACTGTGCGTGCGCGGGTCGACGAGATCACCGGCCTGTCCTCGGTCGAGGTCATGGATCCGAAGCAGCGCCCGAGCGCCGGCAAGGACCTGCGCCCGGCCATCCGCCTGCTGGACGCTGATGGCGAACCGCTGTGCCTGCCGGGCACCGAGATCACGGCCCAGTACGTGTTGCCGGCCGGCGCGATCATCAGCGTGCAGGATGGCGGCGAGGTCAAGATCGGCGACGTGCTCGCGCGTATTCCGCAGGAATCGTCCAAGACCCGTGACATCACCGGCGGTCTGCCGCGCGTGGCCGACCTGTTCGAGGCGCGAAAGCCGAAGGATGCCGCGATTCTGGCCGAGGCAACCGGTACGGTCAGCTTTGGCAAGGACACCAAGGGCAAGCAGCGCCTGATCATCACCGATGGCGACGGCAATCAACATGAAGAGCTGATCCCGAAGTGGCGCACGGTCAATGTCTTTGAGGGCGAACAGGTCGAGCGCGGCGAGGTCATTGCCGACGGCGAGCCGAGTCCCCACGACATCCTGCGCCTGCGCGGGGTCCGCGCCCTGGCGGCCTATCTGGTCAAGGAAATCCAGGACGTCTACCGGCTGCAGGGCGTGAAGATCAACGACAAGCACATCGAGGTCATCATCCGCCAGATGCTGCGCAAGGCCGAGGTCATGGATCCGGGCGACACGAAGCTGCTCCAGGGCGAGCAGGTCGAGCGCGCCCGTGCCATGGATCTGAACGAGGCGCTCGAGGAGGGGCAGCGCCCCGCGGTGGCCGATCCGGTGCTGCTCGGCATCACCAAGGCCTCGCTGGCGACCGACTCGTTCATTTCGGCGGCCTCGTTCCAGGAAACGACCCGCGTGCTGACCGAGGCGGCCGTGCGCGGGCTCAGCGACGACCTGCTCGGGCTCAAGGAGAACGTGATTGTCGGGCGCCTGATCCCGGCCGGCACCGGGCTTGCCTACCACAATGAGCGTCGCCGCCGCCGCCAGGAAGGTGCGGACGTGGAGGCCGAGGCCATGGCCGCGCTGGACGTGGAAGATGTCGAACAGCAGCTCAAAGAGGCGCTGAACCGCGCCGAATTCTGATCCTGCCCCAACGGGGTGTCGACAATGCCACGTGCGTTGTTGACACCCCGGCGGGCGACCCATAAAATGCGCGGTCTTCTAAGCCCGTTCTATTTCAGCGGGTTGAAGGCCCGAGACGGTGTCCCGGACCACCCGCGGAGGCGGGGTTTCGGACGCCGGCGCGCCCGAATCTACCGTCTATCGAAATGAGCCCCGCCGCGTCGTCGCAGGCGCGGACGCGGCTCTTTTCTTTTGCGCGAAACGGGCGATTTTTGAACCACGACGAGTAGCCAATGGCAACGATCAATCAGCTGGTGCGCAAGCCTCGCAAACGCAAGCGCGACAAAACCAACGTGCCGTCACTCGAGGCCTGTCCGCAGAAGCGCGGCGTATGCACGCGTGTGTACACGACCACGCCGAAAAAGCCGAACTCGGCGCTGCGCAAGGTCGCGCGCGTGCGCCTGACCAACGGTCAGGAGGTCACGACGTACATCGGCGGTGAGGGTCACAACCTGCAGGAGCACTCGGTCGTGCTGATCCGCGGTGGTCGTGTGAAGGACCTGCCCGGCGTGCGCTATCACGTCGTACGCGGCAGCCTGGACACCGTGGGTGTGGAAGCGCGCCGCCAGGGCCGCTCGAAATACGGCGCGAAGCGCCCCAAGAAATAACCATTTAATACGGTAGTTTTTCGATGTCCCGACGCAGACAAGCCGAGCGCCGTGCCGTTTTGCCGGATCCGAAGTTCGGCAGCGATATGCTTGCGAAATTTGTCAACATGTTCATGCGCGACGGCAAGAAGTCGGTCGCCGAGGGCGTGGTGTACGGCGCGCTTGATCGCGTCGGCGCGAAGTCCTCGGGGCAGGACGTGCTCGAGGTGCTCGAGCAGGCGCTCGACAACGTGCGACCCATGGTGGAGGTCAAGTCCCGCCGGGTCGGTGGTGCGACCTACCAGGTGCCGACCGAGGTGCGTCCGACCCGACGCAACTCGCTGGCGATGCGCTGGCTGATCGACGCCGCGCGCAAGCGCAGCGAAAAGGGTTTCGAGATGCGACTTGCGGGCGAGATTCTTGACGCCGCCGCGAATCGTGGCACTGCCGTGAAGAAGCGCGAAGACACGCATCGCATGGCCGAGGCCAACCGCGCGTTCTCGCACTATCGCTGGTAACAAGACACAACCTTTAGGTTTCAACCGAATCGGAATTCACGACCGTGCCGCGCAACACCCCCATCAACCGTTATCGCAATATCGGCATCATGGCTCACATTGATGCCGGTAAGACGACCACGACCGAGCGCGTGCTCTATTACACCGGCGTCTCGCACAAGATCGGCGAGGTGCATGACGGTGCGGCCACCATGGACTGGATGGCGCAGGAGCAGGAGCGCGGCATCACGATTACATCGGCTGCCACCACTTGCTTTTGGCAGGGCATGGACAAGCAGTTTCCGGAGCACCGCATCAATATCATTGATACGCCCGGACACGTCGATTTCACGATCGAGGTGGAGCGGTCGCTGCGCGTTCTGGACGGCGCGGTATTCGTGCTGTGCGCGGTCGGCGGGGTGGAGCCCCAGTCCGAGACGGTCTGGCGCCAGGCCAACAAATACCATGTTCCGCGCATGGCCTTTGTCAATAAGATGGATCGTGCCGGCGCGAACTTCCTGCGGGTAGTCGGCCAGCTCAAGAAGCGCCTTGGCGCGAATCCGGTGCCGCTGCAGTTGCCCATTGGCGCCGAAGACGGCTTTGCCGGCGTCATCGACCTGATTCGCATGAAGGCAATTCACTGGGATGAGACCAATATGGGTCTCACCTATGAAGCGCGTGATATTCCCGCGGAGCTTTCCGACGAAGCAGCGGAGTGGCGCGAAAAGATGGTCGAGGCCGCCGCCGAGTCCAGCGAGGAACTCATGGAGAAGTACCTCGAAACCGGCGATCTCGACGAGTCGGACGTTCTGAGCGGTCTGCGTCTGCGGACGATCGCGCTGGAAATCGTTCCGGTTCTGTGCGGGTCCGCCTTCAAGAACAAGGGCGTGCAGGCCATGCTCGATAAAGTCATCGAGATCATGCCGGCGCCAATTGACGTGCCGGATATTCGCGGCACGCTGGACGACGGCGAAACCGAGGCGGTGCGCAAGTCCTCCGACGACGAGCCGTTCGCCGCGCTGGCATTCAAGATCGCGACCGATCCGTTCGTCGGCACCTTGACCTTCTTCCGTTGCTATTCCGGTGTATTGAACTCCGGTGACACGGTGTTGAACTCGGTCAAGGGCAAAAAGGAGCGCATCGGACGAATCCTGCAGATGCACGCGAACAACCGCACCGAAATCAAAGAGGTGCGCGCGGGCGACATCGCCGCGGCCGTCGGGCTGAAGAACGTCACGACCGGTGACACGCTGTGCGCCATTGACAAGGTCATCACGCTCGAGCGCATGGAGTTTCCGGAGCCGGTGATTTCGGTCGCCGTCGAACCGAAGACCAAAAGCGACCAGGAAAAGATGGGTATCGCGCTCGGCAAGCTTGCCGCCGAGGATCCGTCGTTCCGCGTGCGTACAGATGAGGAATCCGGTCAGACCATCATCTCGGGCATGGGCGAACTGCACCTCGAGATCATCGTCGACCGCATGAAGCGCGAGTTCAATGTCGAAGCGAACGTCGGTGCGCCGCAAGTTGCCTATCGCGAGACCATCCGCAAGAGCGTGGAGCAGGAGGGCAAGTTTGTTCGCCAGTCCGGCGGTCGCGGTCAGTTCGGTCATGTGTGGCTGCGCATCGAGCCGCAGGAGCACGGCAAGGGTTTCGAGTTCGTCAACGAGATCGTCGGCGGCGTGGTTCCGAAGGAATACATCCCGGCAGTCGAAAAGGGCGCGCGCGAGCAGCTCGAGAACGGTGTGGTTGCCGGTTTCCCGATGGTTGACGTAAAAGTCGCAATCATCGACGGGTCCTACCACGAGGTCGATTCCTCGGAAATGGCGTTCAAGATTGCCGGGTCGATGGCCATCAAGGAAGGCTGCAAGAAGGCCAATCCCGTGCTGCTCGAGCCGATCATGAAGGTCGAGGTCGTCACGCCCGAGGACTACATGGGTGACGTCATGGGCGACCTGAATCGTCGTCGCGGCGTCGTGCAGGGCATGGACGATTCGCCGTCGGGGCGCATCGTGCGCGCCGAGGTTCCGCTGGGCGAGATGTTCGGTTACGCGACCTCGCTGCGTTCGGCGACCCAGGGACGCGCGACCTACAGCATGGAATTCGAGAAGTATTCCGAGGCCCCGGCGCAGATCGCGGCCAACATCATCAAACATCAGTAATAGCAGTCGTTAGTCATCGAGCGAGGTATTCGACGTGTCCAAGGCGAAGTTCGAGCGCACGAAGCCGCATGTGAATGTCGGGACGATTGGTCACGTGGACCATGGCAAGACGACGTTGACCGCGGCGATCACCACGCACCAGTCGAAGAAGTTTGGTGGTGA
>JAGRGH010000025.1 GCA_020445605.1 Chromatiales bacterium | reverse complement strand
GTCCACGGCCGCGGCTATGGCAACGGCTATGGCTACAACGCCCCGTACTACGGCTATGCCCCCTACGGCTACGCCCCGGTCGCTCCGGTCGCCCCCGTCGCCCCGCAGGCGCCGGTCGCGAAGTAAGGGCTACGGCTCTATCGCTCCCGCCGCCGGACCGCCGTCCGGTGGCGCAACGGGAACGATGCGAAGGCGACCCGGGAAACCGGGTCGCCTTTTTTATTCATCCGGCAGCTTCGAACCGTCCTTGTGCATTCGACGGAAACGGTGCAGGGTCGGCTCGGTGTAGCCGTTCGGGGCCTCGCGCCCGCCAAAGATCAACGCCTCGGCGGCCTGGTAGGCGAACCCCGCATATGCGGGCGCCAGCGCCACGTAGTTTGAGTCACCGGCGTTCTGCTGATCGACGACCGTCGACATGCGATGCAGGCAATCGACGACCTGCTCACGCGTGACCACGCCGTGATGCAGCCAGTTGGCGATGTGCTGACTAGAGATGCGCAGGGTCGCGCGATCCTCCATGAGGCCGACATCGTGGATGTCCGGCACCTTCGAGCAGCCGACGCCCTGCTCGATCCAGCGCACCACGTAGCCGAGGATGCCCTGGCAGTTGTTGTCGAGTTCCTCGGCGATCTCCGCGGCCGTCCAGTTCGGCGTCATGACGACCGGTAGTTCCAGCAGCGCATCGAGCGGCGCACGCGATCGGCCCAGAAGCTCGCGCTGACGTGCGAACACGTCGACCGCGTGATAGTGCAGCGCATGCAGGGTTGCGGCCGTCGGCGACGGCACCCAGGCCGTGTTTGCGCCGGCCTCTGGGTGGGCCTGTTTGCTGTCGAACATCGCGCGCATGGCATCGGGCGCCGGCCACATGCCCTTGCCGATCTGGGCGCGGCCGCTCAGCCCGCAGGCCAGTCCCGTGTCCACGTTCCAGTCCTCATAGGCACGCATCCAGGTCGCCGATTTCATGTCGCCCTTGCGCAGCACCGGGCCGGCTTCCATGTCGGTGTGGATCTCGTCGCCCGTGCGGTCGAGAAAGCCGGTATTGATGAAGATCACGCGTTCGCGCGCCGCGTGGATGCAGGCGGCGAGATTCACCGTCGTGCGGCGTTCTTCGTCCATGATGCCGAGCTTCAGCGTGTTCGCAGAAAGACCCAGCGCCTGTTCGATCCGCCCGAACAGCGTGCAGGCGTGCGCGACCTCCGCCGGGCCGTGCATCTTCGGTTTGACGATGTAGACGTTGCCGTTGCGCGAATTGCGTGTCCGCGACGCCCCGTTCAGATCGTGCAGGGCGGCGAGCGTCGTGATCATGCCGTCGAGCATGCCCTCGGGGATCGGCTCGCCGTCGAGCAGCACCGCATCGGTGTGCATGTGGTGGCCGACGTTGCGCACCAGCAGCAGGCTGCGCCCGGACAGTCGGACCTGGCTACCGTCGGCTGCGGTGTATTCACGATCTGGACTCAGGTGGCGCTCGACCGAACGCCCGCCCTTATCGAAGCTCGCGGACAGCCGGCCGTTCATCAGGCCGAGCCAGTTGCGATAGGCGCCGACCTTGTCCTCGGCGTCCACGGCCGCAACCGAGTCCTCGAGATCGGCAATCGTCGTGACCGCGGACTCGATCCGCACGTCGGCCACGCCCGCCGGACTGTTCCGCCCGATCGGGTGCACCCGATCGATGACGACCTCCACATGCAGGCCGTGGTTGCGCAACAGTAGCGCGGACGGCGCATCCGGCGTACCGCGGTAGCCGGCGAACTGCCCCGTGCGAATCAGCGTTCGCGATGCACCATCGGCAGTCTGCGCCACCAGTCCCGCGCGGTCCACGCGGAAACCGCGGACCGCCCCATGCGAGAGGTCGGCAAGCGGCACGGTTCGATCCAGCCACCCATGGGCCCAGGCGATGACCCTGGAACCTCGTACCGGGTTGTAGGGGCCCGAGCGGCCGGCGCCATCCGACTCGTCGATCAGGTCGGTGCCGTACAGCGCGTCATAGAGCGAGCCCCAGCGCGCATTGGCCGCATTCAGCGCATAGCGCGCGTTCGACACCGGCACGACGAGCTGCGGACCGGCAATGCGGGCGATCTCGTCGTCGACGTTCGCGGTCGACACCTCGAAGCTCGCGGGCGGGTCTTCCAGATAGCCGATCTCGCGCAGGAACGCGCGATAGGCGCGCGCGTCATGGCGCCCGCCGCGATGGGTCAGATGCCAGCGGTCGATGGCCGCCTGCAGCGCGTCGCGCCGGGCCAGCAGTTCCCGATTGCGTGGCCCCAGCTCGCGCACGATGTCGGCCAGCGCGCCCCAGAAGGCCGCGGGCTCCACGCCGGTGCCCGGTGCGATCTCGTCGCGGACGAGGTCATGCAGTGGACGGGCGATCGCGAGCCCGCCGAGTTGAATTCGTTCGCTCATGGTCGTGGCTCCGTAGCGGTCGGGCCAACGCCGGGCAGGCTGCCCGATGCCATGGCCCTCACGTCAGAACAACCCAGCGCGGCGACCCGCGCAAATAGGAAATGCCAACCTTGAGTATTGTCGAGCGCGCCCGGATTTGCCGGCGCGCTAGACTTTTCACCTTCATGCATCCCGGAACATGCCCATGACCGACATCCGCGATCAGCGCGACCGCCGCCGCGAGTACGACGCCGCAAGCCTGCGCCGCGCCGATCTTGCCGCCGACCCCGTGGCCCAGTTCGAGCGCTGGTTCGCCGCCGCGCTCGAGGCCGAGACGATCGAGCCGACCGCCATGACGCTCGCGACGGCGACGGCCGCTGGCCGGCCCTCGGCACGCATCGTGCTGATGAAGCACTTCGACGCCGACGGCTTGTGCTGGTATACCGACTCGCGCAGCCGCAAGGGCGCAGAACTCGCGGACAATCCGCACGCGGCCCTGCTGTTCCACTGGCCCGGCGCGGAACGCCAGGTCCGCATTGAAGGCACGGTGGAGCGTCTGCCGCCAAATTTGGCCGACCGGTATTTCAACTCGCGACCGGAAGCCAGCCGCTACAGCGCGGCGGCATCCGTGCAATCGTCGGTGGTCGCAGGCCGCGACGTGTTGGAGTCCCGCGTCGCCGAACTACGCCTGGCCCACCCGGACGGCGGCGTCGCGCGCCCGGAAGCCTGGATCGGTTACCGACTGAGACCCGGGCGTTTCGAATTCTGGCAGGGCCGGGTCAACCGGCTGCACGACCGCTTTGAATATCGGCGCGACGCCAAGGGCTGGCAGGTCGAACGACTTTCACCCTGACCGGGTCCCTTACGGCGAGCCGCTCGAGCGTTCATGGTGCGGCGCGCGCACCGTGCGGCGCTGCGATAAGATTGCCGTCTTGGGAGGGGTCGTGGTCAGTTCCGGCGCGCTGCGCCGGAATGTGTCTTATTGCCCCGGTCGACACCACCCGCCGTCGCCGGCATCGTCTGGCGCTGGCCCAGAGCTGACATCACCCGATGGCTCGCAGACGCAGGCGCCGCCTGAGAAGTTCCGTACGCAGAATGATCCTCGCGCTCGGCGGCGCGGGGCTGCTGGTCGCGCTCGGCGCGGCGCTGGGGTTTTCCGCCGCGCGCATCTCCGGATCGGTGGAAGAACGCTGGAGCGTGCGTGAACCGATCGTCGCGACCGGCGGCGTTCTGCTGCCAACCGGCACCCATCTCGGCTGGCTGGGCCAAAGCGGCAGCCGCCACCGGCTGCAGCTGATCGTCGAGGTCACCGAGGGCGGAATGGGGTTTTTCTCGCGCAGCCACGCGCGGCGCGGCACCCCCGAGCCATTGCCGCCGCGCTTCACCGGTCAGTCGGCGGTCAGCGGCATCACCGGCGTGGCCCCGTTGTTTGGTCCCGAACCCGAACCGGCACCCGAACAGAAACCCGAAAAGTGAGCCCTGTCCGGGAGCGCGTGCCGGCAATCGACAGCGCAAGTAAGAATATACTAATATTGAAGGCTTTCGCCGGTCCGATCCGCTTGGCGGGCTGGCGTCCGAAACTGGATTTTGCACCCTGCCGTGGTCCGGCCCTCCGGTTGGCGGCCACCGTCCGGCTCGGCGCCCGATTACAACAACCCGTTTCTCAGGAGAAACCAATCAATGATGCAAGCTCGTAGCATGCGTCGCGCACTTGCGGTCGCCGCAATGCTCGCCGCGGCCAACGCGTCCGCCGGTGATTCCGCCGCGGGCAAGGTCAAGGCGGAAGCCTGCCTGGGTTGCCACGGCGCGCCGGGGGTCTCCAACGCCTACCCGACCTATCACGTGCCGAAGGTTTCCGGTCAGCACGCCGACTACATCGTCGCGGCCCTGAAGGGTTACGCGAGCGGCGAGCGCGGCCACAAGACCATGCAGGCCCAAGCCGCCACCCTGAGCGATCAGGACATGGCCGACATCGCGGCGTTTTTCGCCGGCGGTGCCCACTAAGCCGCGCAACAGGAGAGTTAGAGAAATGAACAAGATCATCTCCACGCTGGCTGCCGTCCTGCTTGGCACCTTCGTGATCAATACGGCCAGCGCCGGCGGTGATGCCGCCGCAGGCGAAAGCAAGGCCGTGACCTGCGTCGGCTGTCACGGACCGAACGGCGTGAGCAGCGTTTCCATCTACCCAGTGCTGGCCGGCCAGTACGAGAACTACCTGTATCGCGCGCTGATCGACTACAAGTCCGGCGAACGCAAGAACCCGATCATGGCGGGCATGGTCGCGGGGCTGACCGAAGAAGACATGAAAAATCTCGCCGCGTACTATGCGGCCCAAGGTGGTCCGCTGACCTTCGTGCATCACTAGGGAAGCTCTGATCAATCCATCCCGGATTGCCAGAGCGCCGAAAACGAAAAAGTGCGATTTTTCGTTTTCTTTCATTTTCAACGTGTTACACCCGTTGAAAATGGCAGCACGTCCATGTGCTGCGGGAAACTCTGACAATTCAGAGTTTCCCTAGGCCGCAGCACAGCCCATCGCCACGCGATCCAGCGGCCCCGACCGGCAACGGTTCGGGGCCGCACTTTTTCCGGGAGCACAGAATGTCGGAACCGTTGTTTGAATCCAGCCTCTCGGGCCTGGAGCTTCTGAATCGCGGCAAGGTCCGTGACATCTACGCCGTGGGCGACGATCACCTGCTGATCGTGGCGACCGATCGTCTGTCGGCGTTCGATGTGGTCCTGCCAACCGCGATTCCGGGCAAGGGCGAGATCCTCACTCAGCTTTCGCGGTTCTGGTTCGATCTGACGAAAGATCTGGTCGCCAATCACATGGCGGCCGACCTGACGCTGGCCGATGTCGTGCCGAATGCGGTGGAACGCGCGACGCTCGGCGATCGCGCGATGGTCGTGCGCCGGCTCAAGCCGCTGCCGATCGAGGCGATCGTGCGCGGCTACATCATCGGCTCGGGCTGGAAGGACTATCAGCGCACCGGCGCGGTGTGCGGTATCGGCCTGCCGGCCGGCCTGCGACTCGCCGACCAGCTGCCGGAACCGCTGTTCACGCCATCCACCAAGGCCGACGTCGGCGAACACGACGAGAACATCGACTACGCGCAGACTGTCAGCCTGATTGGCGCCGAGCGCGCGGCCGAAGTCCGCGACACGGCGCTGGCCATCTACACCCGCGCGCGTGACCATGCCTCGGCGCGCGGCATCATCATTGCGGACACGAAGTTCGAATTCGGCCTCGACGACGACGGCCAACTCGTGCTGATCGACGAAGTCCTCACGCCGGATTCGTCGCGGTTCTGGCCCGCGGACAGCTGGCGGCCCGGCGAGAATCCGCCAAGCTTCGACAAGCAGTTTGTGCGCGACTGGCTCGAGACCCAGCCGTGGAACAAGAAGGCCCCCGGGCCAATCCTGCCGCCGGAGATCGCGACCCGCACGGCCGAGAAGTACCGCGAGGCACTGCAACGTCTGACCGCCTGATCGGCGTCGCGACCGCGGCGCGCCCGGCGCCGGCAGCGGCCGCGGCATGACCAGCGGACCTTGGTTGCGCGAGACCGTCGCGCTCGGCCGCGTTGCCGGCCCGTTGGTCGTCACCCAGCTCGTGCAGGTCGGCATGGGCTTCACCGACACCCTGTTCGCCGGGCGCCTCGGCGCGACCGCGCTGGGCGCGGTCGGTCTGGGTTTCGCGCTGTGGATCCCCGCACTGCTGGCCATGCTTGGCATCCTGACCGCGCTGTCGCCGATCGTCGCCCAGCTCGACGGCGCCGGGCGCACGGCGGCGATCGCGGCGCGCGTGCGCCAGGCCCTGTGGCTGGCCCTGGTCGTGGGCGCGCTGGCGTCGATCGCGGTCGTCGTGAGTCCCGCGCTGCTCGGGCCATTGGGCATCGACGCCTCGCTGCATTCGCCGACCCGCGACTACCTCGATGCGCTCGCCTGGGGACTGCCCGGCGCGGCGCTGTTCGCAGCGCTGCGGTTTACCAGCGAAGGTCTGGGCCGCACTGCGCCGATCATGCTGGTATCGCTGGTCGCGCTCGCGGCGAACGCGCTGCTGGACTACGTGCTGATGTTCGGCGCGTTCGGCGTTCCCGCACTGGGCGTCGCCGGTGCGGGCCACGCCACGGCGATCGTGATGTGGATGGAACTCGCCCTGCTCGGCTGGTACGTCCGCCGCGCGCCCGCGCTGCGCGCGCTCGGCATCTTCGCGCGGTTCGATCCGCCTCGGCGCCGCGCGCTCGCCGAACATCTCGCACTGGGCGCGCCCATCGCCGGCGCCATGCTGCTCGAAGTCGGGTTCTTCACCGGCATCGCCCTGCTGATGGGGCGCTGGGGTGCCGCCGGTGCCGGCGCCCATCAGGTCGCGGTGAACTGGGCGGCGCTGATGTTCATGGTGCCGCTCGGCATCGGACTCGCCGCGACCGTGCGTGTCGGCCAGTCGATTGGCCGTCGCGACACAGCCGGCGCACGCCGCGCGGCGAGTGTCGCCCTGCTGATTGGACTCGGTTTCGCGCTGGTCTCGGCCAGTGCCATGCTGCTGATCCCCGAGGCCATCACGGCGGCCTACGGTGCCGAAGCCGGGGTCGCGGCACTGGCCGTGGACCTGCTGCGCATCGCGGCCCTGTTTCAGCTCGCCGATGCACTCCAGGTCGTCGCGATGGGCGCGCTGCGCGGCCTGAAGGACACGCGCGTGCCGATGTGGATCAGCGCCATCGCGTACTGGGCCATCGGCCTGCCGCTCGGCTGGTGGCTCGGGGTGGTCGTCTACGACGAACCGCGCATGCTCTGGTGGGGTTTCGTCGCAGGCCTGGTCACTGCCGCAGTCCTGCTGCTTGCGCGGTTGCACACGAGTCTGCGCCCGGCGGCGCTGGAGGCCAGATTCGTCACTCCGGACGACCTGGACTGAAACCCTGCGCCGGCACCGCCGGCTTGCGGGCATGCGGCCCGTGGTTCACAGTGCGAGGCCGAAAATCAAACCGCGCCGCGGGTTCGTCCCGCCGTCGCGATACAACACCCACCGGAGGAACCCACCGACATGAAGATCGAAACGCTCGCGATTCACGGCGGCTACAGCCCGGACCCGACGACCAAGGCCGTCGCGGTGCCGATCTACCAGACCACGAGCTACGCGTTCGACAACACCCAGCACGGCGCGGACCTGTTCGACCTCAAGGTGCCGGGCAACATCTACACGCGCATCATGAACCCGACCACGGACGTGCTCGAGCAGCGCGTCGCGGCGATGGAAGGCGGCATTGCCGGGCTCGGTCTCGCCTCGGGCATGGCCGCAATCACCTACTCGATCTTCACGATCGCCCAGGCCGGCGACAACATCGTCACCACGAGTCAGCTCTACGGCGGCACCTACAACCTGTTCGCGCACACCCTGCCGCGGCTCGGCATCGAGTCACGTTTCGTGGATGCCAAGGACATCGACGGCATGGCGGCGAAGATCGATGCCAAGACCAAGGCGGTGTTCTGCGAATCCATCGGCAACCCGGCGGGCAATGTCGTCGACTTCGGCGCAATCGCCGACATGGCACATGCGCATGGCGTGCCGGTCATCGTCGACAACACAGTGCCAACGCCGTATCTGTGTCGCCCGTTCGAACACGGCGCGGATGTCGTCGTGCATGCACTGACGAAGTACATGGGTGGCCATGGCAACTCGATCGGCGGCATCGTCGTGGATTCCGGCAAGTTCCCGTGGGCGGAACATGCCGACCGTTTCCCGATGCTGAATGAACCGGATGTTTCCTATCACGGCGTCGTGTATACGGAAGCGCTCGGACCCGCGGCCTATATCGGGCGCTGTCGTGTCGTGCCGCTGCGCAACATGGGCAGTGCGCTGTCACCGTTCAACAGCTTCCTGATCCTGCAAGGGATCGAGACCCTGCCGGTGCGCATGGACCGTCATTGCGAGAACGCCATGAAGGTCGCGGAGTTCCTGCGCAACCAGTCCAAGGTCGCATGGGTGAACTACGCCGGACTTTCCGATCACCCCGACCATGCCTTGGTGCAGAAATACATGGGCGGCCGGGCCGCATCGATTCTCAGCTTCGGCATCAAGGGCGGACGCGAGGCCGGCGCACGGTTCATCGATGCGCTGAATCTCGTCGTGCGGCTCGTGAACATCGGCGACGCGAAATCGCTGGCCTGCCATCCGGCCACCACCACGCATCGCCAGCTCGGCCCGGAGGAACTCAAGCGCGCGGGCGTCAGCGAAGATCTCGTGCGGCTGTCGATCGGCATCGAGAACGTCGACGACATCATCGCCGACATCGAACAGGCGCTCGCCGCGGCCTGATCTTCGTACCCACCGAACGGCACATGGAGGTGCCGTCCGCAAACGGGCAATCCGGGTTTTCGCGCACGAAACGGTCTATACCTGTCATGTACGGCGTTGCAGGCAACGCCCCCCAAGAGAGGCAAGTCCGATGAAACACCTCAAGTTCGCCGCGTTCGCGGCACTGATTTCGAGTCTATTCGCAGCCGCCCCCCTGACCGCGGGCGAGCCGTCTGCGGACAACCGCTGGGAAAAGACCGTTTTCCACATCGACGAGATGCGCAACGCACGCTGGGCACTGCTGCTCGCCCGCGCCTATCTCGAGGACTCGCCCGGCGCAAGGCTCGCCATTGTGGCCTACGGGCCAGGCGTTGACTTTCTGCTGGAGGGCACCAACGATCCTCGCGGCCAACCCTACGATCCTGCGGTGCTGGACCTCATCGAAAAGGGCGTTGTTTTCAGCGTCTGCGGAACCACACTCAAGGCGCGTGATATCGATCCGGACACCGTATTGCCCGGCGTGAAGATCGTTCCATCCGGCATCACCGAAATCGCGCGTCTGCAGATTCGCGAAGGCTACGCGTACCTGAAACCCTGAGAAACAGAGGCAGAACCATGCGCAGACGCAGTTTCAACCAGATTCTCGCGAGCGCCATCGCGGCCGCGCTCGCGCCAGGGATCGCGCACGGAAAAACCCCGACACAGCTGCGTGCAGCGGCCATCCAGATGCAGCCGAAGCTGGCCGATGTGGAAGCGAACCTCGCGCAGGCCGAACAACTGATTCATGAGGCCCAACATCGTGGCGCCGACTGGATCGTGCTGCCGGAGATGTTCACGACGGCGGCGGCGTTTCACACGGACATGATCCGCGCGATCCGCCCGATCGACGGCGCGCCGGCGCAGTTGCTCAGGCGCATGGCGCGCGCGGGCCACTGCACCATCGGCGCGTCTTTCCTTGCGGTCGACCGCGGCAAGGTTTTCAACAGCTTTCTGCTCGTGCATCCGGACGGGCAGATGCAACGCCATGACAAGGATCTGCCGACCTACTGGGAGAATTGTGTAAATGTCGGCGGTGATGACGACGGCGTGCTCGACACCCCGATCGGTCCGGTCGGCGTGGCGCTGTGCTGGGAACTGATTCGCAGCCAGACTGCAAGACGCCTCGTAAACAAGGTACGTCTTGCCGTTGGCGGCTCGTGCTGGTGGACGCTCCCCGACGACGCACCGGCGGATCATCCGTTGCGTGCCACGAATCTGGCGATGCTGAAACAGGCTCCGGTGGACCTTGCGCGCATGCTCGGCGTGCCCGTGATCCACGGATCCCACGCCGGACCGTTCGCCGGATTCTTCAGCCCGGAGCTGCCGGATGTCCCGTATGACTCGAGCTACCTCGGTGAGGCCTGCATCGTGGACTCGCAGGGCGGCGTGAAGGGAAGTCGCAGCCTCGCCGAGGGTGCCGGTGTCGTGATCGCAGACATCGAACTGCCGGCAGCCCCACAACCAGGCATGCCGATTCCCGACCGCTACTGGACACCGGTGGACATGCCGCGCGAGTGGCAGGAATCCTTCGAGCGCTGGTTCGAAACCGGTGGCGACTACTATCGCGAAGTCACGGAACACTACCTGGCCAGCGGCGAAATACCCGAGTACCTCCCGCCATACATGCGCTAGCGTTGACAGGCTGTTGAAATTTTCTTTTCAACGGCCTGTTGGCGCGAGACAGGGACGTCTCGCCCGAAAATCGAACGCACAAGCGTTTGATTTTCGTGAGCAACCGAAAACCACGCTTTTCGGTTGCGACGTTGAAAAGGCCATGGATGGGCCTTTTTCAACAACCTGTTAGTACTCCGGCCGATAGACGTAGTCGGCAATTTCCGCCGCGATGTTTTTTGGCGGTCGCTCAGCGACTCCTTCGGCAACGGCCTGCTCGATCACCGCCGTTGCGATCCGCGCCGAAACGGCGCGGATGTCGGCCAGCGGCGGGTAGACCGTGCCGGTCGCCAGGTCCGCGGCGCTCACTGAATCCGCCAGCGCGCGTGCGGCACGCAGGAACATTGCGCAGGTGATCACCCGCGCGCCACACAGCACGGCGCCAAGCCCGACGCCCGGAAACACATACGCGTTGTTGCCCTGACCGGGACGCAGCCACTGGCCGTTGACCTGCATGGGATCGAACGGACTGCCGCTGGCGAAGATCGCCCGACCCTCGCTCCACTCGTAGGCCTGCGCGGCCGTGCATTCTGCGCGATCGGTCGGGTTCGACAGGGCGAACACGATCGGCCGCGGGTGGTGGGTGTTCAGCGCGGCGATGGCTTCGCGCGTGAACACACCCGGCGCGCCGGTCGCGCCGATCAGTACCTGCGGCCGGTGCAGATTGATCGCACCGACCAGACTCAGTTGCTGCTGATCGACCGCGTAGCAGGCATTGTGCGGTGCCAGGTCGGTTCGACTCGTCACCAGCAGGCCGTTGACGTCCACGAACCAGGCACGCGCGCGCGCCTCGGCAAGCCCCAATCCGTCGGCCACCATCGCCTGCACGATCATGTCGGCGATTCCGGTCGCCGCCGAGCCGGCGCCCACGAACATCAACCGCAGCTCGCCGAGCGCGGCACCCGTGATGCGCAGTGCGGCCATCACACCGGCGAGCGCGACCGCACCGGTGCCCTGGATGTCGTCGTTGAAACACGGCACACGTTCGCGATAGCGCGCCAGCAGTGCATAGGCATTCGGGGTGAGGAAATCCTCGAACTGGATCAGCGCGCGCGGAAACGCGTCATGCACGGCATCGACGAATTCGTCGACCAGTTCCAGATAGGCCGAACCGCGCAGCCGCGGGCGGTTCACCCCGAGGTACAGCGGGTCGTTCCGCAGGGCTTCGTTGTCGCTGCCGACATCGAGCATGACCGGCAGGCAGTGCTCGGGACGTATTCCCGCGCAGGCGACATACAACGACAGCTTGCCGATGGAGATGCCGATGCCGTTTGCGCCCAGATCGCCGAGCCCGAGGATGCGTTCGCCATCGGTGACCACGACGACACGCACATCGCGCTCGGGCCAGTTGTCCAGAATTTCGCGGATCTGGCCGCGGTCGTCCGGATTCACATAAAAGCCCCGCGGGGTGCGAAAGATGTGCGCGAACTCGCGGCAGGCCTGCCCGACGGTGGGCGTATAGATCAGCGGCATGATCTCGTCGATGTGCTCAATGGCCACCCGATAGAACAGCCGCTCGTTTCGATTCTGCAAGGCGGTGAGAAAGATGTATTTCTCGATCGCGCTGGTCTTCGCGCGCAGGTTCGCCAGCACGCGCGTGACCTGCATCGCCTGCGTGGATACGGTCGCCGGAAGCAGGCCGCGCAGGCCCAGTGCCTCACGCTCGGCGTGGGTAAATGCCGTGGACTTGGTGCGCGCGGGGTCGCGCAGCAAGGCGCGGCCGCGCGGCGAGGCGGAATCGCCCGACATCGCAATAGGCCCTGTCACACCGCGGGAGCGGCGAAGCTGTCTAGTGTAGAGCGCCGGTCAGCCCGTGGTGCGACCGCGATGGATCGTCCGCGGATCGAAACCTTTTCGAACCAGTTGCATTTCGTTATTGCGACTCATTATCATTCGTATATGATCGATACCAGCAAGCCCCGTCGGCCGGCCGTGGACAAGGCACCCGCCGCCGACACCGCCCGTCGCATCCAGGTGGACCAGCTGATGGGCGGCGCGCGAAGCGTGATTCTCGAACACGCCGGCTGCGAATACCGGCTGACCCAGACGCGCAATGGCAAGCTGATTCTCACCAAGTAACACCGGACTCTCTCGCCAGCCAGCCGGCCACGGCCGGGCACGCCAGCCTCCGTCCAGACACCCGAAGGAGGTCAACATGAAACAGCGTCCCCAGCAGGTCCCGACCAACGGCGCCGGCGGCCTGCGCTTCCCGCTTTCCCCCGAGGCATTCGCGGACGCGGCCCGTCGGCTCGCCAATCCACCGCCGCTGGCACCGCAGCGCTGGAGCGCAGCGGTGCCGACCTGGTCGGCGATCACGCTGACGCTGGTCGCGATGGGCTGGCTGGTGATGTTCGGCGCTGGGCCGGCCGTGCCGTGAATGCCGTAACCCCTGCCGAGGACGCCGACTGGCTGGTTCTTTCAGCCGTGCACGCCGAGACCGGCCTGCCCGGTCCGCCAGCACCCCTGATCTACGCGCCGGAGCGGTTTCCCGTCTGGCATTTCCTGATCCGCTACCGTTCAATCTCGGCCAGCTTTCGCGAGGCCGCGGACACGGCATCGCGGCGCGAGGACCTCAGGCGCGCGCTCGAAGTGCTGTTCGCCCAGCGCCCCGAACTGTTCGCGAACGCCGGCTGACTCATCCTGCCAGGCGCTCGCATTCTCCGAGTACGGCCTGCAAACCGTTGATGCCGTAGCGCTTCATGGTGTCGCGACCGATGACGGCCGTTTGAAAGGCCAGCTTGTCGTCGTTCGCCACGGCGTGGATGGCCTGGCGAAAATGCTCGGCCGGCGTCTCCGGCAGGGGTATGCGCAGACCAACGCCCGCGGACTGCAGGGCCTGACCGGTCAGGCGATTTTCCATGTGATAGCTCAGCACCAGCTGCGGACGCCCCGAGAGCAACGCTACACAGGCAAGTCCGTGTCCGCCACAGTGAATCACGGCGCGGGTGCGCGGCATTTCGCAGGGCAGATCAACGAACGAATCCGCCACCTCAAGCCCACCGGCCTCGAACTGCTCCCGATACGGCGCGCCGGCCTCGCCGGAGTAGACCAGCGCCGGCAGGCGCATTGAACACAGCGCCTCGCGCAACGGGGCATTGGTCACCGCGATCGGATGCAGGTAGATGAACAGCCGGTCACCGCGGTGGTCGGCGACGTCGACGGACTGCGTGTCGATCAGCCCCAGGTACGGGTCCCTGCGCAGCCCACGGTAGGGGTCCAGCACCGGATAGGTGCAGGCGCACTGCACGTCGCCCTGCACGACCTGCGGCAGGGCATCGATTGCGGGTCGACCACAGGCCGCCAGCGCGCGGTTGACGTTGTCGATCAGACCGGCCTCGTCGAACAGTGGCGGGTCGTCGGTCTGGAGGGTCGGCGGGAAGGTCTTCAGGTCGGACGGCGGCAGCCAATAGCCGGCGCCGAAGTTCAACGACGGCACACGAGCGCGCGCCGCCAGCATCAGCCCGGGGGCATAGTCGCCGATCACCAGTGCCGGGCGCAGTTCATCGAGCATCGCGCTCCATTGCCGCACGCTGGCTTCCACCGCGCCGGCGTCGTGAAAGCCGCCAAAGCCGAGTGTCTGACCGAAATTCGCCGAGGCGCGCATGAGATTGCGGTGCGTCTGGTACTCGGCGGGCGGATCCGGCCAGCGCGGCGCGGGCACGACCGCCTCCTCACGAATGCCGACGACCGGCGCCGTTTCTGGGAACTTCAGCGCGTATCGGGTCGACCAGCCCGATGCCTCCAGCGCCTCTCCGACCAGCCTGAGCTTGTGCACATGACCAAGGCCGCGGCCCATTTCCCAGCCCAGCAATACGGATCGCTTCTGCATCGTTCGTGGTCTCACCCCTGTGCAAGAATCTGCCATACAAGGGAAACGCTGAACAATTCAGAGTTTCCCGCGGCACATGGATGTGCCGCCATTTTCAACGGCTGCAAGCCGTTGAAGATGAGAGAAAACGAAGAATCGCACTTTTTCGTTTTCGTCGCCCTGGCAATCCTGGAAGGATTGATCAGGGCTTCCCAAGCGGATGCCGCGCCGCGGCCCGCATCCCCACCGGAGCCACGCCATGACTGCCAGCATCACCACCTTGCGCCCGCTGATCCGCGTCGCGCGCGGCCAGGCCGCCTCCGACGGCGACGGCGTGCAACTCACCCGCATCATCGGCACGCCCGAACTGAACGCCGTGGACCCGTTTCTGCTGCTCGACGCGTTCGGCACCGACCGTCCCGCGGACTATATCGGCGGGTTTCCACCACATCCACACCGCGGCTTCGAAACGGTCACCTATCTGCTCGCCGGGCGCATGCGCCACCGCGACAACGCCGGCCACGAGGGCGTCATCGAACCGGGCGGCATCCAGTGGATGACCGCCGGCCGCGGCATCGTGCATTCGGAAATGCCCGAGCAGGACCATGGCGAGCTGGCGGGCTTCCAGCTCTGGGTCAACCTGCCCGCCGCGCACAAGATGGCCGCGCCCGCGTACCGCGAATACACGGCCGAACAGATTCCGACGGAGAACCGGGACGGGATCAGCATCCGCGTGATCAGCGGCACGACCGCCGGCGGCATCACCGGCCCGGTGCGCAACGTTGTGACCGAACCGCTGTATCTGGACGTGACCCTTGAGGCCGACGCGCCGTACGAGGAACCGATCGCGGACGGCGCCAGCGTGATCGCCTACCTAATTCGCGGCGCGGCGAGCACAGCCGCCGCTGGCGAACGGCGCCGCACGCTCACCGCCGGAGAGCTCGGCGTGTTCGGCCCGGGCGATGGTGTGTCGCTGACCGCCGGACCGGACGGCGCACGCCTGCTGTTGATCGCAGCCCGACGCATTGGCGAACCGATCGCGCGCGGCGGACCGTTCGTCATGAACACGCGCGCGGAGGTCGAGCAGGCATTCGCCGACTACCGTGCGGGGCGGTTCTGAGTGCCAGCCGCCAGCCGCCAGCCGCCAGCCGCCAGCCGCGAGCCCAGCCCAGCCCAGCCCAGCCCAGCCAGCCCCGGAGGTCCCGATGCTCACGTCCACGTCCCAGGCCTCGTCGTCCACCCGCGCGCCCGCGCCGTCGCTGCGCGCGCGCCTCCACACCGTCGCCGACGCGACCCGCGCCGCGCTCGCCGACCCCGACGACACCCAGCAGGCGTTCCGCATCGCCGACGCGCTGTCGTTCGACAACCCGCAGCGCATGCTGCGCCGGTTCCGCCGCACCGACTCGGGCGCGCGCCTGCTGGCCCGTCGCGACGACCTGCTGGCGGTGCTGACCGACCGGCCCCGCCTCGAGGCCATGCCCGAGGGCAGCCTGGCCCACGCCTACCTGCGCTTCCTCGACGGCGAGGGCATCACCGCCGCCGGCCTGGTCCAGGCCAGCCTCGACGGCGTCGGCGCCGCCGCCGCCGACGTCGACGCGCGCGATCCGGTCGCCTACGTCCGCACGCGCATGCGCGACACCCACGACCTCTGGCACACCGTCACCGGCTACCGCGGCGACCTGCTCGGCGAGGCCGCGCTGCTGGCGTTCACCTTCGCCCAGACCGGCAACCTCGGCGTCGGCTTCCTCGCCGGCATCGGCGTCGTCCTCGGCGGCGTGCCCGGCGCGCGCCGCTTCATCGCCCAGGGCTACGCCCGCGGCCGGCGCGCCACCTGGATGCCGCCGGTCGACTGGGTCAAGCTGCTGCCGCGGCCGCTCGACGAGGTCCGCCGCGACCTCGGCATCACCGAGCTGCCGGTGTACGAGCCGGTCCGCACCCACGCGGTGCCGGCCGACGCCTGGCCGAGCTGACGCTCAGCTCTTCTTGCGCGACTTGCGCTT